>JALNXC010000132.1 GCA_023230535.1 Alkaliphilus sp.
CATTAGATATATAAATAAATATACCGCAAATTATTCCACAAAATATCAAAGCAAAAAACAACTCTTTGAATCTTCCCTTTTTTTGCATGCCCTTCCAATTTAATAGCATATATATAACTATAAAAACAGATGCCACCACACCCAGGGACAGCACGACACTTGCCACAAATAAACCCGCCCCGTGAGAATTACTGTTTTCTTTCATTCCCATATAGAAACACGGTAATATCCCCAGTAATGCTACCAGTCTGAGCAACCAGCGACATAAAATATTAGACCTGTCAAAAATACGGGTTTCTTTGTTGTCTTCAAAGCTACTTTTTACCTCTTTCTTGATATTGTCCGCAGTAACATAAAAACGGTTTGTAAGTTGTTCTATAGTGACTTGGCTGCCATCACCAAGATCAAACATATCTTGAAACATTTCATGTTCATATTCGCGTGCATCATCCGATAGATCCTTTAACTTGGTAAATACAAAACTTTTCTTGGTACCGAAAATCTTTTTCGTCGCGTGTTCTGTAATCGACAGATGCCCTTTGTGTGCCCAATAAACTATCAGAGATGTTATATCGAAGGGATCGACCCTTCCGTCAATCAAAAAACCCGCATCCGCACTTGTTATTCCCTGCGGAGGATAAAACTCTACCGTGGGGAAACTTTGTTTTTTGCGTCCCGTGGCCATCCACAATGCCGCCCCCACTGCTATCGGAATAATTGACAGCAACCACCCGAAACTTGCCATACCTTCCAAGCCCACCTTTTTTGCCTCGGAAAAGTATCCTTCGGGAAGGGGCAAAGCTACCGTCAGTCCTTCATGGGGCCCAAGCCGAGTCATTAATTCACCCTCTATGGAAGTTTCAAAAACAGACCAGGACACTTTCTCATTTTGGGTGCTGCCCTTTTTCCCATATGTAAAGTTGAGCCCCTCATTCTGAAAATATTTAGGCATATCAATTTTAAAGGTGACATTGTCAATTGTACAATCCCATTTTAACCCAATCAAATTCCAATAAAGTTCGTCCATATCCTTTAAACCGTCATCTCCTATGGTGTATAAATAAGATATAATGTATTTCTCCGAACTATTTGCATACCTATTCGGATCTCCTATTTTAATATTAAACTCCCCGGATTCTCTGTAGGTAGAAAATTTATGGCCTTGTACATTAACATCTGAAATCAAGGCTGATTTGCCTCGATAAGTTTTTAACGGTATGTTGCGTATAATACCATGCCTTTGCTCTGTAAATTCAACATCAATGGTTTCGGTAATCAAATAGCTATTATCCTCATTTACCGTCATATCTATATCAAAAGCAGTGATATTAAATGCTTCTATACCATATACTTGTGCAGTAAAAAAAGTTACAAACAGTACAATTGAAATGATGCTCAATCGTCGTGCTATTTTCATTGTCCCCCACTCCTTTATTTAAAATCGTATCTGCACATTTTCACGTTCATGTTCGTCTACCATAAAGTATGGGTATCTTCTAAAACCTAAAATCATGGCATACAGGTTCGATGGAAACATTTCCACCTTGTTATTCATGACCTTAACCACGCCATTATAATATTTACGAGATTGTGATATATCATTTTCAAGTGATACAAGTTGATCCTGTAAATTCAGAAAATTTCCATCCGCCTTAAGCTGAGGATAGTTTTCCGAGATAGCAAATAATGATTTTAATGCACCTGAAAGAACGTTTTCATTTTGGGTACGCTCTTCAAAAGTCTGTGCACCCATCGCCATACTCCTAGCTTTGACGACCCTCTCCAATGTTTCGCGTTCGTGTATAGCATATTGTTTGACAATTTCCACCAGATTAGGGATCATATCATAGCGCTTTTTCAGATAGATATCCATGGTAGAAAATGCTTCGTCCGACTGATTGCGCAGTTTTACAAAGCCATTATAAGAAATAGCAAGTGTTATCAGTAATAAAATAACAATAGCCATGACAATCCAAAATATAATCATGTACGTTACCTCCTTTCTATTTTAAATTAGTAAAACATGCAAACTGATTTCAATAATGAATCACACAAAATTATGCCAAATACAATGCCAACCAATACTGATTAAAATGTTATTCATCATATTATCTAAGATAATACCCACAAATAACAAAACTGTCCATCATTTATCGGAATTATAATTATATTTTTTGACATACTTACGATTCCGATGGAACCGGTGCACCTTTCAACAAAACGCTCCCGCAACTTTCACAAAAATTATCACGTGCATCGCATATGCTTCCGCAAGGTACACAAAAAATTGTCGTATCCAGGGATTTGTCATATTTCTCTAAACAGTTTAAATATCTATAACCGTGATAACGAACATAATCACCGACTCTGAAATATTCATACATTGTAGAGCTGTTTTCCCTTATTAATTCATACAAGGAACCATCTTGCTTACGAATAAAAACAACATAATCAGTATAATTGTCTTTGTATTTTTTCCCATCCTTATCTTTCCTGGTTCTGGTTTTCTGAATAACTTTTTTATCCTCTACCACACCTTCCCAATCAGGCTTATTCCTGCCCCGCAGAGATAATAAAAATACTATACCTATAACCCAAAACATAGCAACTATCACCTTGATAACAAGAATTCCCTCCGAATCAAGTTCTATATCATCGATAAGCAATAAAATTGTAGGGATCAATATGCTCAACCCTATCACCCAGACAAGCACAACACAGCAGTACTTCTTAAAATAATTTTTAAAACAGGGGTGCCTATTTTGATCCGACCAACCTATGCCACCTGCCCCCAATGCCGAATCATTGCCATATTTATTTTTCCCGCTATATTTTACGCCACAATCGGGACAAGTTTTCTCTCCCTTTTTAATCCTCTCCCCGCAATTCCAGCAAAAAAAACTTCCGTACCCTATGATTTTTCTACCCATTTTTTCGGTCCTCCTGTCTATAAATGTCGATATATGTTCATTATAAAATAAAGGTTTCCTTTTTTCATCAGATGACACTTGTAATTCAATGACAAAACCTAAAAGTGTCATTGAATTAGAAATGCCCATATGCTAAACTGAAGCTAATATATCAAAAAGGAGACAATTTCTTTGGATTTTAAAACAAAACTCAACCTGTTATTTGAACGACTGAATTTCACAAACATCAGGGTAGCCCGTTATGGCAGATTAGATGCCTCCCTTATAAGCAGATTCAGAAACGGGAAAAGAATTCCTTCTTCCGACAGCAGACAGATTCGACTGCTCAGTCACGGCATTGTGCTTTTGGCGAAAGAACAGAAAAAAATTGAAGAATTATGTAATATTTGCGGTTTTTCTGTTTGTGAAGCACAACATCTTTTTCTTAAGCTCGAAGAATGGTTAAACAGAGAAGACTCTGAATTGAAACCGAAACGAAATGTAAAAAAATCAAATGTAACTACCGAAAGGGATGAAATCGGATTTATTGCTTTCTCTAAGAAAATGGATATTTTAATGAGTTCATTTGGAGTTACAAATATCAGTTTAGCAAAATCCCTTCACATAGATACCTCATTGATAAGCCGTTTCAGAACAGGAACACGAAATCCGAGTTTGAACAGCTGGTTCCCTCGGCAATTTTGCTATTGGATGGCCGAATATATATTTACACTGCCGTCAGAGACACGTGAAGACAGATTATTTCCTCTGATTGGAGAACCCATACCAAATACGATTAAACTTCTTAATGAACGTTTATTGAAATGGATGTACAGCGACTTTAAGTTTAAGGATTTGTATTTGTTCAATGAATTTTTGAATAAGTTGGAAAATTCGCATACCCCCTTTACTATTTCACCGAGGCTTATGGAATCAATAAAGTCGGTGCCCATATACGGCAAGGCAACCAAAACTTTTATTGGAATTAGCGGATTGAGAAACGCAATCATACATTTTTTAGTTTTCGTCGCTATGCATTCAAAACCTTACACCTTGTATCTATATTCCGATCAACCCATGGATTGGCTGATTAACAATCCGGAATTTTCAAATGTATGGTCATTATTGATGTTCATAACTCTGCAAAATAAAAATAAAATACACATTATACACAATATCAACCGGTCAACTTCGGATCTGTTTGAAGCTATTGAAAGATGGCTTCCCCTGTATATGTCCGGATTAATACAGTCTTTTGTTTGTGAGAAAGATTTAAAAGGCCGTTTCCATCAAACCATGTTCATTGTACCTCAAATCTGTAGTATAAATGCATCTTTTGTAGCGGGAACCGAAGATTCGGCAAAATATTTGTTCACCACCTCCGAACCCCTTATAGAATATAATTATCAACAATTTCAGGCACTTATGAAATACGGCAAACCTTTACACAAGACATATACTTTTGAATCTTTAGGTGCTTATAATGATTTTGTTAAAAAAACTTCTTTGTCGACGGGGGTATTCAATAACCTCATATGCACTCCCTCAATAGCAACCATGCCCGATGATTTATTTGAAAAAATTATAGAACGCAATAATCCGGGCAATCAAAGTATAAACTATATTAAGGAATATAGAAAAAATAGCATGAAAACATTTAATTCAAGCCTGGATAAGTCTGAGGTTAATGAATTTGTTGTGATGCCGGATAAGGATGACATTCTTGCGGGAAAAGTTAAACCCGATTTACCTTCCCTTGATATTTATTATACTGCCAAAGAATTTATACAGCATATGCAAAATATTATTCGGTTGATAGATAATAATAATAACTATTATTTTCGCCCTTTATTTGAGAGCCCTTTTAAAAATCTTATCATATCTTCTTTTGACGACGGGCTGTCCTTTATCACCAAAACGGAAAAACCTATCACGGTTTTCCTGCTTGAAAATAAA
>JALNXC010000133.1 GCA_023230535.1 Alkaliphilus sp.
CCATTACGTGCAAAACCTTTATTGCGCCCATGCCTATACATACGACAGTTGCGGCCGCATCTTTGTCCATGACCGTTACAGAGCTGATATTTACCTCCCTCAATTATCAGCACCTTACAGTTTACCAATGATTCGGCCAACTTTTTTCTTGCCCTCCCATAAATTCCCTGAACGGTAGTACGGGCAATATTTCTTTTAATGGCACATTCTTCCTGGGTAAGACCTTCCAAATCTATAAGCCTTATTGTTGCATATTCGTCAACCTTCATTTTTATATGATCCTTATCATCCGAAACAGAACCAAGGGGGCCAAATTTATTACTTTCCGGCAAAGAACATACTTTTCTCCATTTAATTGGCCTTGCCATAATTTTATCACCTCAATTATAATCAGAAATAACCAGAGTGGCCTCTAGTTACTTCCGATACCCGTTACAGGTTTTCTAATTGTCCGGCAATTACTTCAAGCCGAATGTTATAATAAATCTTACTAAAAATAATTATTTTTGTGTTCTTGCCGGATTTTGATTTGTAGCAAAACCTCTTCCATAACCACCGGCAAAACCGCGCCTACGAAGAAGTCTACGACCTAGCCCCATTCCAAGACCGGTACCATATCTGACTGATCTTGCACCTATACAGGGTCCTAAACCCCTTCCGGTTATTGGCCCGGCGCCTGTTGGACCGGTTCCATCCCCTCTCGGCATATGATCCACCTCCTCCTCATAGTTTAACCCTTCCAATTCCTATTATACTTTGTTCTTGACATATGTCAATAATTTTTCGGAAAACTTTGTAAAAAATAAAACCTATCGATATAAATCAATAGGTCTGTATTTAAATACCCGCATATAAATTATAATAATTTTTTTATCAATTATCCCTGCTGTGGGCTTTTATGTGATTTCTTATTTCTCTCAGTAATCTTCTTCTCTCTTCAGGTAACACGCCTTTCATCCTGACCAGATTGGTCGGATGTGTTGTGTCAAATATTGTTGGTTGTTCAGGTTCAAGATTTTCCAAAAGCGTTTTTATTTCTATCAACCGCTCTTTTCTCCCTGAAGTAATATATTCATGGTTTTTTACCTTTTCTCTTAATTTTGAACGATCCATAATCACCAAATTCATAGTGATAACTCTATCTGTCGTAAATTGATTAATCATTTTAGCGGTTGCAATTGCATTATCGACAGATTCACCTTCTCCGGCTATACCGTACATTATAATGGTGTTAAATGCTAGATTTGCTTCATTAAGTTTTTTGGCTTGTTGAACCGCCTGCTCTACAGTATGGCCTTTATTCATCAATTTCAATATATCATCCCTGCCGGTTTCAAAACCGATATATAACAATCTAAGGCCCGCATCATGAAGAATAGATAATTCTTCAACCGAATATTTAAAAATACTCCTTATGGCAGCATATGAGGCCACGCATGCACAATATGGTAAATGCAGATGTACCATATCCAGTAATTGCTTCATTTTTTTAAAGCCTATTGACATGGGATCCGACCCTACCAAAAATATCTTATCTGTGTAAACATACATATTCATCAATTGCTTTTCTATATCCGGAAGCGGAACCTCGTAGTACTCTTCGTCTTTATACATGGAACAAAAAGTACATTTATTATATATGCATCCCGATGTAACCGGTAATAAAACAGTAGTCATTTCATCCTGTGGATAATGGATAGCATCACTTCCATACATAAATTACCCTCCCCTTTACCTTTGCTTATTATATAACTACCTGAACTTTTATTATATAATATGATTCTATCTGATATCTTTTAATTTAATTAGCGATACACTTTATTTTCCGTATCGGTTCATAATTTAATTATTACACATTATAATTAAAATAACAATACATTTTTAATATAGAAAAATCCCACTGAAATGTTATTCTAAGACCAGTGGGGTAATATTATTTATTAAACTATAAATATTTCTGCGCTTTTTTGTTATGAAACAGCTATTTTTTTACCATAATCTATTGCGGCTTTTTGTGCATCGGTATCCGGATTCCACAGGCTTCTGAGCCCTTCGCCGATAATTTCAAAACCTGCATCTTCCATCAAACCGTTTATAATTTTTACAGATTCGCCGCTCCAACCGTAACAACCAAACCCCGCGGCTTTTTTACCTTTGAACTTCATTATTTTTATAAAGTGAACAAAGCTCGCTACCGAATGTAGGATATTATTTCCGATAGTTGGTGAGCCTATAACAACGGTTTTCGACTTAAAGACTTCAGTAATCAAATCATTGTAATCACTCTTAGCCAGGCTGCCGATTTTAACAACCACATCCGGATCCGCCAGATTTATACCTTCCGCTATTTTTTCGGCTAATTTTTTTGTGCCGTTCCACATGGTATCATAAATAATGGTGATTTGATTTTCCTGATAATCATTTGCCCATTCGGAATATTTTTCAACAATCTGCATGGGATTGTCCCGCCAAATAACACCATGGCTCGTAGCAATCATATCTATCGGCAAATTTAACGAAATAATTTCATCCAACTTTTTCCTCAGTATTGCACTGAAGGGTGTCAGTATGTTTGCATAATACTTGATAGATTCATTAAAAAGATCACACTGATCAACTAAATCGTTATATAATTCCTCGATCGCATAATGCTGTCCAAAGGCATCATTGCTGAAGAGTATATTATCCTCAGTGAGATATGTTGCCATACTATCCGGCCAATGCAACATCGTCATTTCAACAAATATTAACTCTTTTCCATTGCCGATATCTAATTTGTCACCGGTTTTAACCACATTAAAATTCCAATCCTGATGATACTGACCCCTTAAGGATTTCACGGCATTTTCCGTGCAATAGATTGGCGTATCGGGAATATATTTCATTAAAGCAGGCAGTGCGCCACTGTGATCAACTTCCCCGTGATTTACCACAATGTAATCTATTTCACTTAATTCAATCTCTTTCGCTAAATTTTCTACAAATTCTTCTGAAAAAGGAATCCAAACAGTGTCAATCAAAACTGTCTTCTTTTCCTGTATCAGATAAGAATTATATGTTGAACCTTTATGAGTGGAAAGCTCATCTCCGTGAAATTTTCGGAGTTCCCAATCAACCTTACCCACCCAAAACACATTATTTTTTATCTTCTTTTTCACTTAGCATTACACCCCTTCATCAAATATTTAATCATCATTATTTTTAAAATATCTGTTTTAAATTTTATACCCTGTTAAATTCAAATTTCCCACAATATATTATAGTTTATTGTAAAATTTCACAGCTCCTATGTTAATTAAGGCACCTCACAGGCCGGAAACAAAGGTATCCCGTAAAATAAATTGTAATAAATAATAATTTTTATAACAATAGAATAAATATACCTTGAAAAATACCGATTATAAAACCAAGTATACCGCCTAATATTTCAATATGTCTCAATTCGGCCTTAACTACCTTAATAGCTATTCTCTCTAATTCTTCTATTTCAAATTTGTTTATTCTGTCCTCTATCATTTTACTGAGCCGTATATTTGCAGTAGCTTTTATGACCGTGTCTTCTATAAATTCCGTAATTATCCTGTCACCCTCTTCATCTATCATGCCGTTAATATATTTTAAAATCATTTTCTTAAATACGGACGGAATGAGGGATGATTGATTATCCGTTATAATTTCCGCTATTTTATTTTTGAGTATTACCAAAATTTCATCCTTGTTGTTGCCCTTGATCAATTCCATAATAATTTCTTCCATTGACAATAGTTCCGTTTCTACTGTTTCACCTATGCTTTTTGCTATTTCTGCCTTCCGCTTCGGTATAAGCCCCTGTATTTTAAAATTAATTAAAGGAATATTGACAGGCTGAAAAGGCCTGAACAACATTTTGATCGCTAATCTATTCGTAATCCAGCCTATAATTCCCCCCAAAGTAGCTAATATTAATAGTTTTAATGCCATAAACCTACCTCTCCCATTGATATTACCGTGATTTACACGTACCTCTTAAGATAGAAACAAAAAGCCCTATAAAATTATGTTTTGATTATCATCCCATATTATTCAAGTGAGATGAATGAATCTGAGATAATTCGAGACCCTTAGTAGATACCATTGATTCTGTCCGTCTCAAGATGACTTTGTTAAGCCCTTTATAAGTTTCATCAATTCTGCCCATCCGAAAACAACAAAGCCGACCTCCAAATATAATGCATCCAAATATTTTATTTGTCTGTATTTAAAAAGGGGCAAATTTCGCCCCTATAATATAATGCACCCTAAAGTTATTTTTAATTCCTTCAGTGCAAAATTATGCGCTTCTTTATCAAATGACGCCACGCCATCCCTATATATATTCACCTTGTAACCCAAGTTTCTGGCATCTGCCGCCGTATACAGAATACATATGTTTGTACAAACCCCCACAATGTATATCTCGTCTATTTGTTTCTCCCTCAGATGTAAATCCAAATCTGTGCCGAAAAAAGCACTATATCTCCTTTTTGTAATTATCATGTCCTCTTTTTCGGGTTCCAACCGTTCTATTATTTCACTACCTTCAGTTCCTGCTATGCAATGGGGCGGAAACATATCAAATTCTTTATCGTCAATTTTATGATTATCACATATATAGATAATAGGAAAATCCTTAGCCCTGAACTCCTGGATTTTTTCTTCAATAAAATCCACTATATCCGCCCCTGCGGATCCCGTGGTTAACGCCCCATCCGCATCAATAAAATCTCTCAACATATCGATTACTAATAGTGCTTTCATCCCCAATTCTCCTTTATAATTTTTTGCAATTTCCGACATCGTATTTTATTTATATTATGATTATGGC
>JALNXC010000134.1 GCA_023230535.1 Alkaliphilus sp.
ATCCTGATCTTTTCATAGCAGGTCCTGCATTTAATGCCGGTAGATACGGAGTTGCTGCCGGTGCAGTTACAAAAGCCGTAAGTGAAAAGTTAGGTATTCCTGCTGTAACAGCTATGTATGAGGAAAATCCGGGTGCAGATATGTACAAATCTGACGTATATATCGTAAAAACCGGTAACTCTGCTGCTACCATGGGGCAAGCTATACCTGCACTCACATCACTTGCTCTTAAATTGTTAAAAGGTGAGGAAATAGGAACACCTGAAGAAGACAATTATATGGAAAGAGGTATTAGGGTAAACTACTTTGCCGAAGAAAGAGGCTCCAAGAGAGCAGTTGATATGCTTATCAAAAAGCTAAAAGGCGAAGATTTTGTAACCGAATATCCAATGCCTGCTTTTGACAGAGTATTCCCAAATGTGGCCATAAAAGATATAACCAAAGCAAAGATTGGTTTGGTAACATCCGGAGGTATTGTTCCTAAGGGCAACCCGGATAGAATCGAATCCTCAAGTGCATCCAAATATGGAAGATATGATATTTCCGGATTTGATGCATTATCAGAAGCTACCCATGAAACCGCCCATGGTGGATATGACCCGGTATATGCCAATGCAGATCCTAACAGAGTACTTCCGGTAGACGTATTAAGAGACTTAGAAAAAGAGGGCAAAATTGGATCATTGCATAATATTTACTACGCTACGGTTGGAAATGGTACAGCTGTTGCAAGTGCTAAGAAATATGCTGAAGCTTTCTCAAAAGAATTAGTGGCCGATGGTGTTGATGCAGTTATAGTTACTTCAACATGAGGTACCTGTACACGTTGCGGTGCAACACTAGTTAAAGAAGTTGAAAGAGCCGGCATTCCTGTAGTACATATGTGTACAATTGTGCCTATCTCATTGACAGTTGGAGCTAACAGAATAGTACCTACAATTGCTATTCCACATCCACTAGGAAATCCAAATCTAGACCCTGTTGAAGAAAAAGCATTGAGAAGAAAACTTGTAGAAAAAGCATTAGTAGCCCTATCGTCAGAAGTTGATGGACAAGAGGTGTTTGAAGCATTTTAAGGTTTCATTACATCTAATAGGATAAAGAGCACTAATTGAATAATAGATGGGTGTTAACACCCATCTATTTAAATATATAGGCATATATTTAAATAGATGTTTAAAATGCAGGTATAGGTGTATATATATAGGTACACAAGTATATAGTATATTAGGATAAAAAAATTTCTTGGAGGTGTCGTTTATGTCGTATGCTGTAGCAAAAGCTGCCGGGTATGTCCTTGTACATACACCGGACATGGTCTTTTATAATGGTACTACACAAACAACCGAAATGGTAGTAAATCCGGAGTCTGAATACCTAAAGAAAGTTCCGGAGAGTTTACGCAGTTATGAGGATGTTGTGGCTTATCCTCCTAATCAGGTTTATATTGGATCAATTGCTCCCGAAGACCTTAAAAATTATGAATTCCCATGGTATGACAAAAAAGTAGAAGGTGCGGAAAGAGACGGTAAACTTGGAGAGATCACGCCACAGGACGAATTTATTGCATTTATGAAGATAGTAGACTCTTTTGATTTGGTTTCGCTGAACAAAGATTTTACAGCTTCGGTAAAAGACAAAATCAGTGCATATCCTTTAGTAACCGAAGAAATGGCAGGCAGGCTAAAGGATGGAGAAGATGCCGACAATATAAGTAAATTTATTGAGGAACAAGGTGCGGAAGCGCTATATCATGATAATGAAATTGTAGGCTGTGTTAAAAGAGCTCATGCTATAGACGTTAACTTGAGTGCTCACGTAATGCTTGAGAATTTGGCATCTAAAGCTTCGGCTATGTTGGCCTTCTTGCAACTTTTAATCAAAAATGACATTGACCCTGCTATAGTTGATTATGTTATAGAGTGTTCCGAAGAGGCCTGCGGAGATATGAACCAGAGGGGCGGAGGAAACTTTGCAAAATCTATAGCGGAACAAGTAGGGGCAGTAAATGCTTCAGGTTCCGATACCAGAGGTTTCTGTGCCGCTCCTGTTCATGCTTTAATTGAAGCTGCCGCATTAGTACGTTCCGGTACATATAACAATGTAGTTATCGTAGCAGGCGGTGCAACTGCAAAGCTTGGAATGAACGGTAAAGACCACGTGAGGCAAGATATACCTATATTAGAAGATGTTGTAGCCGGATTTGCTTTATTAATTGGTGATGATGACGGCGCAAGCCCTATTCTCAGATCCGATTTGGTAGGTAAGCATACAGTGGGAACAGGCTCCTCTCCACAGGCAGTTATTTCATCTTTAGTTACTGAGCCATTGGAAAGAGGCGGACTCAAAATAACCGATATAAATAGGTATTCGGCTGAAATGCAGAATCCGGACATTACAAAACCTGCCGGAGCAGGAGACGTTCCGGAAGCTAACTATAAGATGATCGCAGCATTAGGAGTTAAAAAAGGAGATTTAGAAAGAGCACAAGTAGCTACTTTTGCCGATGAATACGGAATGCCGGGCTGGGCTCCTACACAAGGACACATACCGTCAGGGGTTCCATATATGGGATTTGCCATAGAAGACCTTAAAGAAAAGAAAATAAAGAGAGCTATGATTATAGGAAAAGGAAGCTTATTCCTTGGTAGAATGACAAACCTATTTGACGGTGTATCCATAATTATGGAAGAGAACACCGGTGAAGGTGAAGCAGAAGCCGTTGGAGTTTCCGAAGAAGAAATAAAATCCATGATAGCTGAAGCAATAAGAGGCTTTGCATCGCACTTATCGGAAGAATAAGGGGGTGAACATAAATGGGTGAAAGCAACAAAGTTGTTAGAGATATGGTAGGCAAAATATTGAATGACATAGCAGACGGTATAGAAACAGGCGAATTTGGTAAAAAAGTTAAGGTAGGTATTACTACTGAGGGTAATGAGCATGGTGTAGAAAATTTAGTCAGAGGTGCCGAAATGGCATCTAAGGTTGCAAAAGGATATGAAATTGTTTTAATAGGACCTAAGGTAGATACGGATCTTGAAATAGCGGAAGCCGAAGGTGAAGAAGGCGTCCATAAAAAGATGGAAGAACTTCTGGATAGCGGGTATATAGATGCTTGTGTTACAATGCATTATACTTTCCCTATAGGGGTATCAACTGTAGGTAGGGTCATTACTCCCGCTATGGGTAAAGAGATGATTTTGGCCACTACTACAGGAACATCGGTTCCCCACAGGGCAGCAGCCATGGTTAAAAATGCGATATACGGTATAATTACGGCTAAGGCAATCGGTATTGAAAATCCTACGGTAGGACTTTTAAATGTTGATGGTGTAAGGACTGTAGAAAGGTCCTTGAGACAACTTAGCGAAAACGGATATGAAATAAACTTTGCAGAATCCATGAGGGCGGACGGCGGTGTTGTAATGAGAGGCAATGACCTCCTGACAGGAACGCCTGATGTAATGGTTCAGGACACACTTACCGGAAATATTTTGATGAAAGTATTTTCTTCTTATGCTACCGGCGGAAGTTATGAAGCGGCAGGATTTGGTTATGGTCCCGGTATAGGCGAAGATTATGATAGAACAATATTGATTTTATCCAGAGCATCCGGTGCACCGGTTGCTGCAGGCGCGTTGCAATTTGCAGGTGAACTTGCGATAGGTAATGTAAAAGGAATTGCAAAGGCAGAATTCGCAGCGGCTAAAAAAGCCGGATTAGACGCTATTTTAGACGGTCTAATGCATGCCGAAAAGCCCAAAGAGGAAGAGAAGGTAGAAACACCTCCTGCGGAAATTGTAACCGGCGAAATTCCTGGTATAGATGTTTTAGACCTGGAAGATGCTGTTGTAGCAGTTTGGAAAGTAGGTATCTATGCTGAGAGCGGAATGGGTTGTACCGGACCCGTAGTATTGGTGAACGAGGAAAAGATAGAAGCTGCAACTGAAGCAATCAAAGCAGCAGGATATCTATAAGATACTTACAATATAACAAAAAACAAAAATTGCTAAAACTCTACCTTGAGTTTTAGCAATTTTTATGTCGATTTCGTGAGAAATTTTGTAATAAAATCGGTGCTCATTATCTTTTTATGTGATGGGCCATGTGAATTGTTGCAAGACGGAAATCTTTAACTCCTGGTTTCCGCTATACTCAGGCTATAAAAAGGATTTAATTATATACAAGAATATGGTAACATATAGGGGATAGCAATGTATACTTATGAATCAATAATACATACTAATTATTATAACGATGGTTTAATAATGGCCAAAGGATAGTTTAACAATAGCTTAGCAACGGTTTAACGAGGAGGTACTATATGGGAATATTCAACAAAAAAACAATAGGGGAGTTAAAGGTTAAGGGTAAAAAAGTATTGGTAAGATGTGATTTTAATGTTCCAATAGATGAAAAGGGCAATATTACCGATGACATAAGGATTAGATCTGCTATGCCGACTATAGAATATATATTAAATAATGGGGGCGCTGTGATTTTAATGTCTCATTTAGGTAGACCGAAAGGAGAGCCGAGGCCCGAATATTCACTGAGACCTGTGGCAAAACGAATTGCAGAGTTAATCGGAAAAGAGGTAAAATTCGCAGACGATGACCTGGTGATCGGTGAGATCACTAAAAGTTTGGCAGGGGAACTAAGACAGGGAGATATTTTACTTCTTCAAAATATGCGTTTTCGCAAAGAAGAAGAAAAAAATGATGAAACCTTTTCAAAAGAACTTGCATCATTGGGCGATATATATGTTAATGATGCATTTGGAACTGCCCATAGGGCACATTCTTCGAATGTCGGAAT
>JALNXC010000135.1 GCA_023230535.1 Alkaliphilus sp.
GCTATTGCTTCCGGCACTACGGACATGCCTACGGCATCGGCACCTAAGATGTCTAACATTTTTATTTCGGCAGGTGTTTCATAGGTAGGCCCCGTTAAAAATACATATACACCCTCATGAACATCAATATTATTTTCCTCTGCTGCTTTTTTAGCTAAAATTATCATGTCCTCACTGTAAGCGCCGGACATATCTATAAATCTTGTCCCGCGGTTATCGTCATCAAATCCTATGAGGGGATTGTCAAATCCGAAATTTATATGGTCCCTGATTATCATAAAGTCGCTGGGGGTAAAATCCCTGTTTATCCCTCCCGCCGCATTGGTGATGATTATTTGTTTGACACCTAAGGCAGTCATCACCCTTATAGGGAATGTAATTTCATCCATTGTATAGCCTTCATAATAATGGAGTCTGCCCTTTAATGCTATTACCTGCTTTCCCATCAATCTTCCGATAACCAATTGCCCGGCATGCCCCTCCACTGTTGAAACCGGGAAATTGGGGATATCCTTATAATCTATAACGGCAGCATCTTCTATTTCATCCGCTAATATCCCTAAACCCGAACCGAGAATCAAACCGACCGTCGGGTTAGCTTTTATATTGCCCTCTAAATAGTGTTTTGTCTCCAAAATTTTTTTAAAATATACCTCCAAAATCAGCCCCCCTGCCTAAAGTTGTTTTGCGGCTCTCGCGCCTCGGCCGGTTCGTTTTGACCGGTTCTTAGTATTCTATATGATCAATTCTTTAAAGCTCTCACCTTTATCCGTCGACGGTATTTCAAAAATATCCGAAATTGTCGCGGCTATATCCGCAAAAGATTTTCTGGTTCCGATATTTACATTTGCTTTTATTTTATTTCCATAGATTAAAATTGGGATATACTCCCTCGTATGGTCCGTCCCTCTGAAAGTCGGGTCATTTCCATGGTCTGCGGTGATGATTATGATATCATCATCCTTCATGGCATTTAATATTTCCGGAATTCGTTCATCCATTTCCTCCAGGGCCCTTTTATATCCCTTCGGATCCCTTCTATGCCCGTAGAGCGAATCAAATTCAACCAAATTTGTAAAAATAATTCCCCTATTTCGCTTGTTTATATACTCAATTGTTTTGTCGATTCCGTCCATATTGCTCTTTGTATGGACGGAATGTGTTATTCCCCTGCCGTTAAATATATCCCCTATTTTTCCTATGCCTATTACATCAAAGCCTTCCCCTTCGGCGATGTCCAATACTGTTTGCCCAAAAGGGTCCAATGAAAAATCCCTCCTATTATGGGTCCTGATAAAATTTCCGGGATCGCCTATGAAAGGCCTTGCGATAATCCTGGCTACGGCATTGTCACCCATCATAATTTTTCTGGCAATCCTGCACATAGTATATAATTCGTCCAAAGGAATTATATCCTCATGGGCGGCAATTTGCAGCACGCTATCGGCGGAAGTATAGACAATGGGATATCCCGTCTTCATATGCTCTTCTCCGAGCTCGTCCAATATTGCGGTACCGGATGCGGGTTTATTTCCTAAGACCCTTCTTCCGATTTTATTTTCCAATCTCTCTATTACATCCTTTGGAAAGCCTTCGGGAAAAGTTTTAAAAGATTCTGTCAAATGCAGACCTGCAAGTTCCCAATGCCCCGTGGTGGTATCCTTCCCGTTTGAAAATTCGATCGCCCTGCCGAAGGAGCCTGTGGGGGATTTTATGGGGGCTACCCCTACTATATCATCTATATTCCCAAGGCCTATATTCTGTAAATTCGGTAGATTTATACCTCCCTGGCTTATTGCAATATTACCCAATGTATTTGCACCGGAATCGCCGAATTTTTCCGCATCGGGTAAGGCCCCTATACCTACGCTATCTATTATAAATAAAATTATTCTGTTTATCATGGATTCCTTTCTTCCCTTCATCACAGTGTCCTGCTCATTATCGTACCCTGCGGTACAATTGTAAATTGTTTTTTATTGAATATATGCGCCTATCATTTTAATAAATATGGGGGAGATAAGGGTTTCAATCAAAACAGCTATCAGGACCAATATGCTGAAACCTAAATATGCTCCGGTATATTTTAAAAATCTCTCATAAAAATTTGCCTGTTTCGTCTTGTTCAGCTTATTTTTGATAAATGTCGAAGCAAAAGATAATGATACGACAGAGGCGGCAATAAATGTAGAGATAATGATCAAATTCTGCGGCAAAACCCCCAGCATAAATAAGAGGCAACCTTTAAATTTAAACTGTTCTATCAATAGCCCGACAGTAAACCCTACCACAAAACCTTTAAATGCTATGATTAAAAAAACCCCTATAATACCTATTATTGATAATCCTAATATATAGCACAAACCCAACAATTGAAAATTATTTATCAACGATTGAGAAAGTATATCGCCACTTCTTATAGAATCATCATGAAAAAGCCTGAAAAATCCCCTAAGATAAGAGACTAATTCCTGTTTATGATTTTCGCTTATAATTTTTACCGTAAATCCTCCCACCGAAATCCCTACCAGCAGACATAGTATAATTATAAAATAAACAATAATATTGGTTTTTACATGTTTTTTAATTAGATCAAGCGCAACAATCGGCATATGCAAACTTCCTTTCTTCAGTATATTTCCGCAAAAGATCCTATTTCGGAAATTCGAGCATTAATTTTATAAAATACATAAGGATGAGGAAATTATAGTTATAATTTTTAGAATACATAATTTCCCCGTATATTATAAAATATTATGCTCGCTGAAGAAACTTTATGCCTGTCTTGTCCTATCATAAATTTCTAACTGCAAAAATTGCAATATGCGAGTATACCTATCACTGTTTTAGCATCTTTTATTTCTCCCGTTTTAACCTTTTCCAAGGCTTTATCTACCGGCATTTTTACAATTTCAATATATTCGTTTTCATCCGGCTCCGCCTCACCTTCAACGAGCCCTTCCGCCAAATAAATATGTATTTTTTCATCTGAAAACCCGGGAGTTGAATAATATTCAAAAAGTTTCTTCAGCCTATTAGCCCTATAGCCGGTTTCCTCTTTCAGTTCCCTTGCGGCACTGTGGCCCGGGTCCTCTCCATATTCTATCAAACCCGCCGGAATTTCAAACAGAACTTCTTCCACCGGTTTGCGGTATTGTTTTACCAGGATAATTTCCTTATCGGGTGTAACCGAAATTATCCCCACCGCCCCGGGATGTTCCACTATTTCTCTCGTAGAATATTTTTTGTCCAATAATTCCACGGTATCTACTCTTACATTGATTATCTTACCTTCATAAATTTTTTCGGATTTTACGGTTTTCTCTTCAACGATCATTATTTTTACCTCCAATAATCTATTATTGCAAATTTATAGATAGGCAATCCGGATATTTAAATTTAATATAAAATGTATGGGAGATGAGTCATAAAGGTCATCCATATTCGATGATTACATCGGATATATTTTTTGTTAAATTTCGAGTTTGTGTATCTATAATATTAAATTTTGAATTTGCATATCTATATCAAAGAATCGGCATATATGGCCGAGGCACCGCATGTATTAAAAAATTCCGGGTCATCGGTCAAGCTCCTGCCCATTGTCCCGGCTTCAAGTTTATAATATTCCAGGACCTCCCCTAGTATATCCGTTTCAACCCTGAATATATCATGTTTTTGTATCAAGCCGTTTTCTTTCAATTGTTTTTGAATAATTTTTTCCCGCCCTATCGAAAATTCAGGAAGTGCAATGTTGGACCTCGTTTTCATTATTTTTCCTAAAACGGTTATGCTGTGATGGCTGAGCCCATAATGCCTCTCCCTTTTATCCTTAAAAGTTATCCTTGGAACAACGATGGGTGTCCCTTCCAAGTCATTGACGGCATCGGCTATGTATCCCTGCTCAATCCCCGTAAATCCATAAGGAGTACCCGTGCCTATAATTCCCGGCCCCATGGTCACAACCGCGATACCGCATTTTGCGATCTCTTTTGCGGCAATCAGAGCATTATATATATTTACGACTTCATAATCCCCGCCGAATGCATGCCCCAAAGTTATGGTTTTATGAATAATACCTCTGTTTTTCAGTTCATATACATTATTGCTCAAATAGAGGGGAAGTGCCGCCCCGTCCGTCATAATAAATGCAATTTTTAAATCATTATTCAGATATTTTAAGACGGAGGCAATCGGAATCAACATGCTGTGCAATGTACCCACTATCACGGGCATTTTATTTAAGGATTTAAATCTGTGAAATACATCATGATGTGGACTTCCCTGTTCTTCCGCCGCAAAGGTTTTAACCTGAAAAGGGGTATATCTGAGTTTCATTATATGCCCTTTTTTACCTGCATCTTGCTCACCATTATTTAAATTATATATGACAAAATGATAGCCTCCGGTGCCTAAACTCAATTCCACCGCTGTTGTATTTAAAACCACTTCATCTCCTACCTCAACGGCACCTGTCAAATAATCGTAATTGATGGCCTTTTCATCTCTATTATCTATATCTACCGATATATCGGTGCGCCCTTCCAACTTATCTATAATTTTGGTTACCTTGCCGCGTTTCATACTTATCATTTTATCACCTTTTTATGAAATGTTATAAATATACAAATTCAAATTTCAATAAAAAAATACATTCGATTACGGTTTCGAATATGAATAACTCCTTACAGTTCGTTTCAATAAAAAATCCTAAAATTCGCAAACTCGCTACGCTCGGACATGCGCA
>JALNXC010000136.1 GCA_023230535.1 Alkaliphilus sp.
AAACATGTCAAGAATAGGTTTAAAACCGATAGAAATACCTCAGGGTGTAGAGGTTAAAATAGACGAGAAAAATTTTGTAACCGTAAAGGGAGCAAAAGGACAGTTGGAACAGCAATTGAGTGCAGATATGAAATTCGAAATAAAAGATAATATAATCAATGTCGTAAGGCCTACCGATAATAAAAAACACAGGTCCCTTCACGGGCTTACCAGGTCCCTTCTTTTTAACATGATAGAGGGAGTGACCAAGGGATACGAAAAGAAGCTTGAGCTGGTAGGCGTCGGATACAGAGCCGGCAAGCAGGGAAATAAGCTCATACTCAATCTGGGTTTTTCTAATCCGATAGAGATGGAGGACCCCGAGGGAATAACCGTTGAAGTTCCTTCTCAGACTGAAATTCTGGTTAAGGGAATCGACAAACAGCTGGTAGGTAACTATGCCGCTAAAATCAGAGAATTGAGAAAACCTGAGCCGTACAAAGGAAAAGGCGTGAGATATTCGGGCGAAATGATAAGGCGCAAAGTAGGCAAGACAGGTTAGTAAGGAAAAGGAGTGAAATAATATGTTTAAAAAAGAGAGCAAAAACTCTAGAAGATTACTCAGACATAAAAGGGTTCGTAATAAAATTATGGGAACTCCTCAGCGTCCAAGATTAAATGTATACAGAAGCCTAACGAATATCTATGCTCAGTTGATTGATGATACGGCAGGAACAACATTGGTTGCAGCTTCGTCACTGGAAGGCGGTATTAAAGATAAGGTCGAATCGACCGGAAATGTTGAATCCGCAAGATTAGTCGGTGAATTAGTTGCAAGGAAGGCTTTACAAAAAGGGATAGAAGAAGTGACATTCGATCGTGGCGGACACATTTATCATGGAAGGATTAAAGCTTTGGCGGAAGGTGCCAGGGAAGCCGGGCTTAAATTTTAAAAAAAGGAGGAGGTAAAAGGATGCACAGCAAGCGAATAGATGCTAATCAACTTGATTTAAAAGAACAAGTTGTTGATATAAAACGTGTTACCAAGGTTGTTAAAGGCGGTAGGAATTTCAGATTTTCCGCACTGGTCATCGTTGGTGATGAAAACGGGCATGTAGGTGCCGGAACAGGAAAAGCGATGGAAATTCCGGATGCTATCAAAAAAGGAATTGAAAATGCCAAGAAAAGCCTTATCAATGTACCGATTGTTGGAACCACAGTTCCCCATGAAATCAAGGGACGTTTCGGAGCCGGAAATGTTTTGATAATGCCGGCCAGAGAAGGTACCGGAATTATTGCGGGAGGGCCGGTCCGTACTGTATTGGAATTGGCAGGTTTTAAAGATGTCAGGGCGAAATCTCTGGGTTCTAACAATTCTAAAAACATGGTGAGTGCCGCCATGGACGGATTAAGAAATTTAAAGAGGGCTGAAGAAGTAGCAAGACTAAGAGGTAAGTCCGTAGAAGAACTCTTAGGGTAGGAGGGGATAAACTATGGCAAAATTGAGCATAAAATTGATCAGAAGCGTTATCGGCGCAAAGCCGAATCAGAGGAAAACAGTGGAGGCCCTGGGGCTCGGAAAAATGGGGCAGGTAACTGAGAAGGAAGATACTCCTCAAATAAGAGGTATGATCGAAACAGTAAAACATCTAGTAGAAGTTGAAGAAATATAAGCCGGGGAGGTGTAGACATGAAATTACATGAGCTTAGACCAGCAGATGGTGCCGTTAAAAACAAAAGAAGAAAAGGAAGAGGTACCGGCAGCGGGCTCGGAAAAACCGCCGGCCGCGGAACAAAGGGACAGAGGGCCCGCAGCGGCAAAGGCACAAGACCGGGGTTTGAAGGGGGCCAAATGCCCCTGTACAGAAGGCTTCCGAAGCGCGGTTTTACAAATATATTTGCTAAAACATATAACGAGGTCAATGTTGAAAAATTAAATATGTTTGAAAATGGCACAGTTGTTACACCGGAGTTGTTGAAAGAAACAGGTGTTGTCAGAAAGATTGAAAAAGACGGGGTTAAAGTTTTAGGAAACGGTGATTTAGAAAAAAGCTTAGTGATAAAAGCACAAAAATTTACTAAGTCGGCTATAGAGAAAATAGAAGCTGCGGGAGGAAAGGCAGAGGTGATTTAAAGTGATACAGACGCTGAAAAATGCTTGGAAGATTCCGGATCTGCGCAAGCGAATTATATTCACCTTTATAATGCTTGCCGTTTTTAGATTAGGTTCCGCTATACCGGTTCCCGGTATCAATATTGCACATGTTAAAAGTATAGTAGAAGGTGCAGGGTTACTTTCATTCTTTGATTTGATATCCGGTGGAGCCTTTGGAGATATGACAATTTTTGCATTGAGTATTTCACCTTATATAACGGCATCTATTATCATGCAGTTGTTGACTATGGCTATTCCGAGCCTCGAAGAATTACAGAAGGAAGGCGAGGAAGGCAGCAGAAAAATTAATCAATACACGAGATATGCAACTGTTGTATTAGCACTGATACAGGCTGTAGGAATCAGTGTAGGTTTGTTTAGAGGCGCGTTGATAAATCAGGATACATTCAGCATTATAACAGTTGTCCTCACCTTGACGGCAGGTACTTCATTCCTGATGTGGTTGGGCGAGGAGATAACTGAAAAAGGAGTGGGAAATGGTATTTCTCTATTAATTTTTGCAGGTATTGTCTCGAGGCTGCCCGGTGGAATAAAGCATACGATTGCCTTGGCAAGACAGGGCGAACTGAAGCTGTTACCTATTGCAGTTTTTGTAGTTATGGTGTTATTGATAATAATCGGTGTTATCGCTATTCAGGAAGGGACCAGGAAAATTCCCGTGCAATATGCCAAGAGGGTTGTCGGTAGAAAGATGTACGGCGGGCAGAGCTCGCATATTCCCTTAAAAGTAAATCAAGCGGGTGTTATTCCGGTAATTTTTGCTATGTCCATGCTGCAATTTCCGCATACGATTTCTTATTTTGTCGGTAAGGAAGGCAAGTTTGCACATTTCTTAAATACATGGTTGTCGCCTAATGTTGCACCGGGTATATTTATTTACAATCTGTTGAGTGCATTATTGATCATATTCTTTACTTATTTTTATACTGCGGCAACATTCAATCCTGTGGAAATAGCTATCAATATGAAGAAAAACGGCGGTTTTATACCGGGAATCAGACCCGGCAAGCCCACTTCGGAATTTTTAAATAAAATTCTTACAAGGATAACATTGGCAGGGGCATTATTTTTGGCTATAATTACAATTGTTCCCACGATTTTAATGGGTGCGACAAAGATACCGATAGCTTTCGGAGGTACGGCGGTATTGATTGTCGTAGGGGTTGCCCTGGAGACAATGAAACAGATTGAAGCACAACTTTTGATGAGACATTACCAAGGATTCTTGAAATAGTTGTCTGTCATTCTTAGGCGGCAGAATAAGTTTGATTTTAAAATGTCATCCTGAGACGGACAGAATAAGTTTGACCTACGAAGGATCTAATAGATTTATAAATATTGTTATTGTAGTCAAATTAGGAGATGGTACAATGAGATTAATTTTGCTTGGACCCCCCGGAGCGGGCAAGGGAACACAAGCTGTATTCATCGCTGCAAAATATGATATCCCCCATATTTCCACCGGAGATATATTCAGGGATAATGTTAAACAGGGTACCGAATTAGGCAAGAAAGCCAAGGGCTATATGGATAAGGGGCTTTTGGTTCCGGATGGACTTGTAATGGATATCATGGAGGATCGCCTGAGGCGGGATGACTGCATCAACGGATTTTTACTGGACGGATTTCCCAGGACCGTAGTACAGGCGGAAGCCCTGGATGGAGTATTAAAAAATATAGGCGTAGGCCTTGATAAAGTAATAAATATAGAAGCCGATAAGGATGTTTTGGTTGATAGGGCCGTCGGGAGACGGATATGTAAAGAATGCGGGGCTACATTTCATATAAAAAGCAACCCGTCGACAAAAGGTGATATCTGTGATAAATGCGGAGGAAACCTTTATCAAAGGGATGATGACAATACCGGGACAGTGACAAGACGTATAGAAGTTTATTTGGAAGAGACCGCCCCGTTGATAGAGTATTATGGTAAACAAAATAAACTTATTACCGTGAACGGTATTAAGGCGATAGATGAAGTCTTTGAGGATATTGTGCTTTCTTTAGGGAGCGGATTATAATGATATATATAAAATCTCGCAGGGAAATTGAACTGATGAGAGAAGCGGGGAGGATTGTGGCCCAGGCCCATGAACTTATCAAGAAAGCCATAGAGCCGGGGATTACAACTCGGGAATTAGACCGGATTGCTGAAAAGCATATCTTGGGAAAAGATGCCATTCCTGCTTTTAAAGGATATGGGGGTTTTCCGGCCAATATATGTGCTTCTATCAATCATGAGGTGGTCCACGGCATACCCGGGCCGAGGAAATTAGAAGAAGGCGATATTATAAGTATAGATATAGGTTCAATCTATAAAGGCTATTATGGAGATGCCGCACAGACCCATGCTGTGGGGAAAATCAGCGAACAAGCACAGGAACTTATAGATGTGACGAGGGAAAGTTTTTACGAGGGAATAAAATTTGCAAAAGTAGGTTATAGATTATCGGATATATCCCATGCCATTCAAACCTACGTAGAAAAACATGGGTTTTCGGTGGTAAGAAATTATGTAGGCCATGGGATAGGCACGAATATG
>JALNXC010000137.1 GCA_023230535.1 Alkaliphilus sp.
GCTACTCCAAAAAATATAATAATCTAAAATAAAAAAACATGAATCTGCCAACTAAGCCTTGAGAATCCTGTCCAATGCTTTGATAAATTTTTCTGTCTGCTCAATAGTTCCCGTGCTCACTCTAAGCCAGTTGTCCCAACCCCATAAAAATCCGGGCCTGATAATGACGCCCTGTTTCATCAATTCTTCAAATACTAATTTAGAATGGACACCCGTGTTTGCAAATATAAAGTTTGCATTAGATTTTACATATTCCAGATTATTATCATCGAAATATTTCTCCATACGCGCCAGTGATTCATAATTTAATTTTACCGTTTTTTCAATATGTTCCTCATCTTCCAATACTGCTAAGGCCGCTGCCTGGGCCAATGAGTTGACATTAAACACATCTTTTACCTTGCCCATCTGTGAGGCTATCTCCTTAGATGTGAGCACGTATCCCACCCTGATCCCGGCAATTCCCCCAACCTTAGAAAATGTCCTGAGTATAATAGTGTTTGGCCTTTTTGCTAAAATATCCAATGTCTCCGGATATTCCGGATTAACTTTCGCATAATTATAGTATGCTTCGTCAAATAAAATAACAACATCTTCCGGTACCTTAGCTACAAAATCATCTATTTCATTTTTTGTCAAAATATTTCCCACGGGATTATTAGGGTTACAAATATATATTATTTTTGTTTTATCGTTAATTTTTTCCACAAAACCGCCTAAATCGTGTTTATAATCTTTCAACGGTAATTTGTTAATAACTCCACCCATATTGAGTACACTGGTTTCATATAAACTGAATGTAGTATCCGCCATTATGGCCTCGTCCCCATGGCTTATAAATGTCTGGGCCACCATGGATAGGGTTTGTTCTCCGCCGTTGCCTACGATTATATTCTCATGGGTTAAATTAAATTCTCCGGCAATAGCCTCCTTTAATCTCATTGCATAAGAATCCGGATAAAAGTTAATATTTTGTGCTTCCCTTATGATCGCCTCTACCGCCCTTGGTGAAGGCCCCAAAGGATTTTCGTTGGATGCTAATTTCTCTATTTTATCTATGCCATATTCTTTTTGGACCTCCTCAATCGGTTTCCCCGGTACATACGGCCTTAATGCATCTAACTCCTTTCTGAACAAATTTTTAGACATAAAAACACACCCCTTTATATTTAATTTAAAATTCTATATCAATCAATTTTATATTAAGTGCTCGAATTTTATATGCGATACAAAATGTTGATTCATTCTAAATCATATTCATGTGCTTCTTCTTCGCCTTTGAGTACCTTCAAGACACCTGATGCAAGAGCCTGTAATTCATTTTCCCCCGGCACTACTTCCACCGGAGCAATAAAAGATACTCTTCGCCTGATCCAATCCGTAACCATTTTTGAATGTGCAACCCCACCGGTGATTATAATTTTATCAACTTCACCCTCCAATGCTACAGAAAGTTTTCCTATATATTTTGCGGTTTGGTACGCCATGGCTTCATAAATAAGCGCTGCATATTCATCTCCATTTCTGACTCTGTCTTCTACTTTTAGGGCACTGTTTGTATTCAAATAGGACATCAAGCCGCCCTTACCCCTGAGCTTTTTATCCATAATCGCTTTATCGGTTGAATAGCACAGGTCAACTAATTGGTCCGTAGGTAATCCCCCTGCTCTTTCCGGTGAAAACGGCCCTTCTACGTCTGATACCATATCTACCATTTTACCGTTTTTATGAGCAGTTAAAGTTGTTCCCCCGCCCATGTGTACAACCACAAAATTACACTCATCATATCTTTTATCCATATTTTCAGCTATTTTTGTGGCCGCCGCTCTCATATTGAGGCAATGCGTCAGGCTTCGTCTTTCTATATCTGCCAAACCTGAAACTTTGACAATATCATCCAGCTCGTCCACTGAGACGGAATCATAAATATATGCATCTACTCCGATAGAATCTGCTATTTCTTTAGCCATTATAGCACCCAGATTGGAAGCATGTTCGATTATCGGCCTGTTTTTTAACCTGTCAATCATAATATTATTTATTCTATACGCCCCGGATTGCATCGGCAGAAGGGGTCCGCCCCTGCTCACAACTGCGGAAAACTCCTTTATATCGGCATCATTCTCTTTTAGGAAATCTATTATTTTATTATATCGCATTTCATATTGATCTGCTATTTTGTCATATTTTGCTATCTCCCTGTTGGAATGTTCTATATCCCTGCCTGATATCTTTTTAACATCATCATATATCGCAATTTTTGTCGAAGTCGATCCCGGATTTATTGCAAGTATTTTAAAAGACATCTCTTCCCCTCCTGTGTTTATAACCACCTTATATTATATTATAATATCAAGCTTTGTGCCAGATTAAGTTTTTGTTATTGACTTAACATCAAAACAATGCTAATATTAAATTACAAATAAATATAAAAAATCCTTCAGGGCAGGGTGAAATTCCCCACCGGCGGTAAAAGTCCGCGAGTCTATTTTGATTGAACCGGTGTAATTCCGGTACCGACAGTAAAGTCTGGATGGGAGAAGGAAAAATTATTGTATTCATGAGAATTGTTTTATACAACCTCAGAACTACTTATTAAAATTAGGCCCTGATAAAATTTATCAGGGCTTTCTTATTTTGATCCGGCATACCGACAAACTGATATCCGGCTTATAGCAAAACGAGGTGAATTCATGGACTCTTTGTATATGTCCCGTGCACTGGATTTAGCAAGACTCGGTGCCGGTTATGTAAACCCAAACCCATTGGTCGGGGCTGTAATAGTTAAAGACAATAAAATTATCGGTGAGGGTTACCATGAAAAATATGGAACGGCCCACGCAGAAATCAATGCCTTCGGCAATGCCACGGAATCCGTTACAGGGGCTACCATGTATGTAACTTTAGAACCTTGTTCTCACTATGGCAAAACTCCGCCCTGTGTGGAAGCTATTATAAACAAGAGAATTAAAAAAGTTGTGGTCGCCATAGAGGACCCTAACCCCTTAGTAGCCGGCAGGGGAATCAAAATTTTAAGGGAAAACGGTATAGAAGTAATAACGGGCGTATTAGAAGATAAAGCTAAAAAATTGAATGAGATATTTATAAAATTCATTACAACGGGGCTTCCCTTCTGTGCCCTTAAAACCGCAATGACACTGGACGGTAAAATAGCAACTTATACCGATGACTCCCGTTGGGTCACTAACGATAAGTCCAGAGAATATGTCCACAAATTACGCCACAAATATTCCTCTATAATGGTTGGAATAGGGACGGTCTTAGCGGATGATCCCCTGCTCACAACAAGGTTGGAGAATATTGACGGGAAAAATCCAATCAGAATAATTATAGATACAAAAGGCAGTATACCTTTAGATGCAAAAGTTCTCCGATGCGATGAAGATACCGAAACTATCATTACAACAACTAAAGCTATCAGTGAGGAAAAAATAAAAGATATCAAAAAATCAGGTGCGGAAGTTATAATCACACCATCTAAAAATAATAAAGTGGACTTATTATATCTAATGAAAGTTTTAGGGGAGAAAAAGATTGACAGTATCCTCTTAGAAGGCGGAAGCAATTTAAATTATTCAGCCTTGCAGGAGGGGATCGTAGATAAAGTGTTTTCATTTATAGCACCGAAAATAATAGGCGGGGCCTCATCTAAAACCCCGGTTGGCGGGAAAGGTATCCCTTATATGAAGGATGCCATATCCCTCGAAGATATAAATATTTGTAGATTTGAAGATGATATTATGATAGAAGCATATGTAGAAAAGGGGGTTTAGCTTTTGTTTACAGGACTTATAGAAGAAATAGGAACTGTTGAATCTGTCAAAAAAGGCCCTAAATCTGCAACCATTTCCATCAAGGCTAAAAAGATATTGGAAGATATGGTGCCGGGTGACAGTATTGCAACTAACGGAGTATGCCTGACGGTAACATCTTTTACCCCTGATAGTTTTAAAGTGGATGTTATGGCGGAAACAATGCGAAAAAGCAATTTAAACAGCCTATCTCCCGGAAATAAAGTCAATTTGGAAAGGGCCCTAAAATTAGGGGAACGCTTAGGCGGGCATATTGTAAGCGGGCATATAGACGGCACGGGCACTATTGAAGATTTCCGACAGGAGGACAATGCCGTATGGGTTTCAATAACCGCTCCGCCGGATATTTTAAAATATATAATAAATAAAGGTTCTATTGCCGTCGATGGAATCAGTCTTACCGTTGCCTATGTGGATAACAAATGTTTTAAAGTATCGATCATCCCCCTTACCAAAGATGAGACAACTCTTATTGGAAAGAATATGGGCGATGAAGTTAATCTTGAAGTAGACATGATTGGAAAATATGTGGAAAGGCTCCTGTCTTTT
Organism: Alkaliphilus sp.; assembly: GCA_023230535.1. Lineage (GTDB taxonomy): Bacteria > Bacillota > Clostridia > Peptostreptococcales > Natronincolaceae > JAAZJW01. Next base: position 4,383 of record JALNXC010000137.1, read on the forward strand.
AAGGAGGACAATCCCCACAATTCCAATATTGATATAAATTTTCTGAGTGAACATGGTTTTTTATAAATTTTTCTAAACGACCGCAATTATTCATAGATTCGTGAGAGTAAATCTGTGTACTCATCATGAAGATTTTCTAAACAAATATAATTATTTACGGATTCGTAGGGATGGGCCCGCGTGTCCGTCCATGCAAAAAGGAGTGAAAAAGACGTGTACGAATTTAACACCATTGAAGAAGCTATTGAAGATATCAAGCAAGGTAAAATTATAGTAGTAGTAGACGATGAA
>JALNXC010000138.1 GCA_023230535.1 Alkaliphilus sp.
AAAATTATTAATTAATGTTGACAAAAATGGTAGGGTATACTATAATTATTGAAGAATTCCTATCATTTTACTTGGGATTAGAGGGAGGGGGAAAAATTGAAACTTTCTACCAAAGGGAGATACGGTTTAAAGGCTATGTTTGATTTAGCAATACATGATGGGGAAGGGCCCATTCCCCTTAATAGCATCGCCGAAAGACAGCGGGTTTCGGAGCACTATTTGGAACAGCTGGTCGCCGAACTTAGAAAATCGGGATTGGTTAAGAGCGTGAGAGGTGCACAGGGCGGTTATATGTTGGCTCATAAACCGGCTGAAATAACGGTAGGAGATATTATAAGGGTTTTAGAAGGTCCATTAGGCCCTTCGGATTGTGTTTTGGAGGATGGCCCCGTACTATGTGACAATGCCGACCACTGCATAACCAAAATAGTGTGGGAAAAAATACAGGTAGGTATCAGCAGTGTTATCGATACCATCACTCTGCAGGATATGTTGGAGGACTACAAAAAGATAGAAAATTAATTGCATATGATGTATAATTTCCTCTGTATGAGATTATACACCGATAAACGATGTATTATTAAAAATTGAACTGTTGAGCTTTTATTATTTAATTTTTAAATTTATATATTTTTAATATACAAATATATACCGTAGGGAGAGGATCCGGATGTGTACACAATTTTATTTTGATTATGCCGCAACTACACCTGTTAAAAAGGAAGTATTAGAAGAGATGCTGCCGTTTTTTAATGCTGATTTCGGTAATCCGTCAAGTATCTATAATATAGGCAGGCGAGGTAAAAACGCAGTTGATATTGCCAGGGACAGGATTGCAAAAACATTGAATTCAAAATCCGAGGAGATCTTTTTTACCGGCGGGGGATCCGAGTCCGATAACTGGGCTATAAAAGGGGTTGCATTTGCAAATAGAGATAAAGGCAATCATATTATAACTTCTAAAATTGAACATCATGCCGTACTGCAAACGTGCAAATATTTAGAGCGGGAAGGTTTTGAGGTAACCTACCTAAGTGTCGATAAATACGGTTTGGTAAGTACGGATGATTTAAAAAATGCAATCAGAGATAATACTATACTTATAAGTATCATGTATGCCAACAACGAAATAGGTACAATACAGCCCATCAAGGAGCTGGCAGGGATAGCTAAAGAAAAAGGGATTATTTTTCATACCGATGCGGTACAGGCTTACGGAAACGAAATAATTGATGTGGAAGATTTAGGCATAGATTTATTATCCGTATCCGCTCACAAAATATATGGCCCCAAGGGTGTAGGTGCATTGTATATAAGAAAAGGTACAAAAATTCATAAACTTATTCATGGTGGGGGACAGGAAAAGATGAGAAGGGCGGGCACCGAAAACACGCCGGGAATTGTGGGATTCGGTAAAGCGGCGGAAATGGCATATGAAAATATAGAAGAACATATTGAGAGGTTGACCGGCCTGAGGGATAAATTGATCGATGGAATTATAACAAAGATAGAACACACGGAGCTGAACGGGCACCCTACAAAAAGGCTGCCCGGGAATGTGAATATCTCTTTTGAATTTATAGAGGGCGAGGCGCTCCTATTGAGTTTGGATATGGAGGGTATTGCCGCATCCAGCGGTTCGGCATGCACATCGGGCTCCCTGAATCCTTCACATGTTTTAACGGCGACCGGATTGACTCATGAGAAGGCACACGGTTCATTGAGACTGACACTGGGTGATTTTACTACGGAAGATGAAATAGATTATGTCATAGAAAAATTACAACCGATTGTAAATAGATTGAGGAATATGTCACCATTATATGAAAATGTAAGGGGGAAGGATGAATAATGTATAATGAAAAAGTGATGGATCATTTTATGAACCCGAGAAATGTTGGTGAGATAGAAGATGCGGAGGCAATAGGCGAGGTTGGAAATCCGAGGTGTGGGGACATCATGAGAATGTATCTCAAGATAGATAATAATGATGTCATTACGGATGTAAAATTTAAAACATACGGATGCGGTTCCGCCATAGCTACATCGAGCATGGCGACGGAGATGATCAAAGGCAAGACCGTGAAAGAGGCATTGAAATTGACAAATATGGCTGTTGTAGAGGCTCTCGACGGGCTCCCCCCTGCAAAGGTACATTGTTCCGTATTGGCGGAACGGGCGGTAAAAGCGGCTATATATAATTACGCTAAAGCGAGGAACCTAATGTATGAAGAGCTGGAAGGATTTGATCCCAATGATGGGCATGACCATCATCACGATCACGAAGAAGAATAGGATTCCCTCATAAATTTTTAAAAAATTAAGTTCAAAAAATACAAATATATTTTTAAAAAGATAAAAAAATCGAACAATCCTTTTGATAATCCCCATGGCATAGATTGAAAAAATTACTTGGTATAGATTTAAAAAAATTAACAGAATATAATAACAAATAATAAAATTATATCTCCGTCAATTTGTTTAAGAAATATAAAAATTAAACCTTATGATTTGAACCGAGTAAAATACGGAGGGGTGAAAATGTGGACAGAAGGATTATGAAAGGGATCATTACAGGGGGAGTTGTAGGCATGACGGTTGCTATGTATGCCATGGGCAAAAAATTTCAAGGTAAAAAAATGATGAAAAGTAAAAATAGGGTCTTAAAGCGTGCCCTGGCTGTTGCGAAAGGATTTAACATATTTTAATATAAATATTTTAATTTTTTTAGGTGGCAAATACTCCGGTGTACCGGCGGGGTTTTGCCATTTGTTTTTCATACCGGCATTTTATCAAAATGATTTATAAGGCGGTATTATCATGAGATAACCGAACAGGTTTTTACATGTAATTAGTTGCCAATTTATTTAAGTCGTCTATGCGGCATTATCATGAGATAACCACACAGGTTTTTATCCTATATTGACAAGGTATGATATGTTTTATATAATTCATATAGTATAAAAGGACATAATTCGTTATATCGGAGCGCATCGACGGATAAAAATCAAAATCATGAATATAAAAACTGACTATATGGTATAAAAGGATATAATTCGTTATATCGGAGCACATCAACAGATAAAAATCAAAAACATGAATATAAAGTCAATCATATAATGATATATTGTTAAAAGCTATGATGAGAAGGAGTAGCATATGATAGGGCATCACAGAGAGGAAATTCAAGGCTGAAAAATTTCCGTATAAATATGTGAAGCAGTCTCTGAGCAGTAATCTCGAAACCGAGTAGAGATTATCGGCAAAGCCGTTATACTTTATTCCCAAAGCGGCCGTTATTTTGAGCGGCAATTAGGGTGGTACCACGAGAACACTCTCGTCCCTACAGTTCTATTTTGTATGGATGGGGGTTTTATTTTTGATAAACCAAAGTTAAGAATTTCAAGGAGGATTGTTTTGTGAAAAAATTAAGTTCAGATCAGATAAGAAGAGAATTTTTAGATTTTTTTAAATCAAAGGAACATATGATTCTGCAGAGTTTCCCCTTAGTACCGCAGAAAGACAAGAGCCTGTTGTTGATAAATTCCGGAATGGCCCCGCTCAAATCATATTTTGCAGGGTTGGAAAAACCCCCGAGCATAAGGATAGCTACCAGTCAAAAATGTATACGCACGGGCGATATCGAAAATATCGGTAAAACAGCGAGACATGCCACATTTTTCGAGATGTTAGGCAATTTTTCCTTCGGGGATTATTTCAAAAAAGAATCCATCGAATGGGGTTGGGAATTTGTAATTGAACATTTAGAGCTGCCTGTTGATAAATTATGGATTACCATATATCTGGAAGACGATGAGGCCTTTGAGATTTGGAATGAGGAAGTCGGGCTGCCTGAAGAAAGAATCATAAGGCTCGGAAAGGCGGATAACTTCTGGGAGATAGGGGTAGGCCCTTCGGGCCCCTGTACCGAATTATATTTCGACCGCGGTGAAAAATACGGCTGCGGCAGCGAAGACTGTGCACCCGGCTGTGACTGCGACAGATATGTTGAGTTTTGGAACCATGTATTTACCCAGTTTGACAGGGATGAGGCCGGTAATTATACACCCCTTCCGAATCCCAATATAGATACGGGGATGGGTTTGGAGAGAATAGCCTGTATCATGCAGGATGTGGAATCCATTTTTGATATCGACACAATCAAGCCCATATTGGACGATGTATGCAAGATTACGAATGTGGAGTACAAAAAAGACGAAGAAGTAGATATGTCTATCAGGATCATAACCGATCATATACGTTCCATATCCTTTATGATCGGAGACGGAATACTGCCGAGCAACGAAGGCAGGGGATATATCTTAAGAAGACTGCTCAGGAGAGCCGCACGGCACGGCAAACTCTTAGGAGTGCAGGAAGCATTTCTGTATAGATTGGTTGACAGGGTCGGCGAAAACTACGGGAAGGCATATAGTGAGCTGGTAGAAAAGAAAGATTATATCAAAAAGATAATCCAGGTTGAAGAAGAGAGATTTATGGAAACAATAGATCAGGGCATGGATATTTTGAACGGTTATATCGAAGGATTATTAGAGTCGAATGAGAAGGTTTTGAGCGGACTCAATGCTTTTAAACTCTATGACACCTACGGTTTTCCCATAGATTTAACCCGGGAGATACTGGAGGAAAGGGGTTTA
>JALNXC010000139.1 GCA_023230535.1 Alkaliphilus sp.
TTCATTTTTGAGGACAATCCTATCATTATGATTCCCCGTATGGTCTTCAAAGAGCCTGAGAGAACCGTCAATAGCATCCATCCACACTAAATAATCTAATTCATCCCCATGAAAATAACTTATTTCATAATAATGAACCCCATCCCGAATTTGAACAGATTCGTTTACCTCTCTAAAACCTTGAAAATCCGCGAATATAGGGAATAATTCATCAATCTTTGTCAACACAGAGCTTAATTTTATATACCTGGGATGTTCATTTGGAATTCTGCTATGACGATAAAGTTTGGATGTTTCGTCCATATTGGCTGCCCATTGACATAATCCGCCATCGCTTTTATCATCAATATTTTTAACTTTATCCGTATGTTTTTCGATATTACCGTACACAACCAATAATTGATCCAATTTTTCATAAACATTATTTAAAAATACTATATCATAATTTGCCAATTGCTTTCCATTATTATTATATTGGTTTCCCAAATGAAATACTATGGTATTTCTTAAGGTCTCGAACGCACCCAGCCCTTTTTGTAATGATTTTTTCGGATTTTCTTCAGATTGATTTAAATCCATCCAATTATTAAAAATCAAAAATAATTGTTGGACTGAAAGTTGCAAATTATTCATTGTTTCTTCACTATCTTTTTCGTTTAATTCCTTTATTGAGTACATGGTATCTCTGATGGCACTCTCTAATCTTATCGAGGTAACAATATTTGAACAAGTTACTTTTTGTTTTAGTGCCCTTAATTGAACAGCAAAAAATAAGTTAGCACTCAGACTTATAGTTATAATGACGGCAATTAAATATTTACTATATTTTTTATAACTAAACATTTCAATGCCTCCCTACTCGGGTATAGATTCCTTTCCTTTTATATAATATCACAAAATCAAATCAATTAATAAAAACCATTAGATTAATTTTTGCCATATTTATATACTTTTTATTCAATAGTATATTAATTCTTCACAAATAATGCGAATTAAGTTATTATTAGTGACAGAAGATATTTATAATAATTTAAGGTTATAATCTATAATACACCAACAATTTTTAGGAGGCTTTCCATGGATCAACCCCAACCGATGATAGCAAATATAGGAAAACGGCTTGAAGTAAATATAGGAAACAAAAGATTTATACGAATTCCGGTCAAAACCCATTTAATTCAAGAAGAAGATAATGTTATTGATGTGGCTGTAAAATATTTAAAAAACAAAATATGCGAGGGGGATACGATCTTTATAACCGAAAAGATAGTATCTATCACTCAGGGAAGGGCTATTCCCCTGAAGGTGATAAAACCGCGGCCTTTAGCTAAATTTCTTGCGAAATATGTAACTAAAACCCCCGCAGGTATAGGGCTCGGTATGCCTGAAACCATGGAAATGGCTCTCAGAGAATGTGGAGTCTTCAAAATTTTATTTTCCGCTGTAATTGCAGCTATTACAAAAATAATATTTCGTCGAAAAGGTGATTTTTACAGAATTGCCGGACCAAAAGCCAGGTCAATCGATGGCCCTACTTCAGGGACAATACCCCCATACAATACCCATGTCGTATTAGGTCCCATAGAGCCTGATAAAGTTGCCGGAGAAATCAGCAATGCCCTCGGCGGTATCAGAGTAGTCATTTCCGATATCAATGATCTGGGCGGCAATATATTAGGCGGTTCACACAATGACATTGATTTTAATGAGATTACCCAAATCCTCAGAGATAATCCCCTGGGGCAGGGAAGGGAGCAAACGCCCATCGGAATTATTCGTGAGGTACACTGATTGGACATTGCACATATTTTAGTACCAGCCCCTGAGTTTCATCACTTCCGCAATCTTTTTAATGGAAATCATGTAAGCGGCTACCCTCATGGTTGTATTATGTTCATCCTTGAGGTCCCAGATTTCATTAAAAGCCTTTATCATCATTGCCTCCTGTTTTTGTTGTATCTCATCAAATGCCCAGGAATATCTCTGTAAATTTTGCACCCATTCACAATAAGATACCGCCACCCCACCACAGTTGGCGAGCAAGTCCGGAATGACCACAATCCCTTTTTCATTCATTATTTCATCCGCCTCGGGAGTGGTAGGGCCATTAGCACCCTCGGAAACAATCTTGGCCTTAATTCCCGCCGCGTTCACAGATGTTATAGCATTTTCCAAGGCACAGGGCAATAAAATATCCGCATCAAAGGTGATGATATCATCCCTCGGAAACTCACCTTCAACATCCGGAAACCCTTTGATACATTTATTTACCCTTACGTATTCAATCAATGCATCCGTATCAATTCCTTCACAATTATAAATCCCGGTAGAATAATCCGCAACCGCTACCAATTTCCCGCCTAATTGGGTGATATATTTACCTGCAAAGGAGCCTACATTTCCAAAACCCTGCAGAGCTATTTTAGCACCTTTAATATCGAGGCCTATTTTTTTAGCGGCTTCTCCGGCCATAAGAGCAACACCATAACCCGTGGCCTCCGTTCTGGCTAAAGAACCGTAGAATTCAATCGGTTTACCTGTATATGCACCGGGTGTAAAATCTCCGGTTGTTTTTTGATGTTCATCTATCATCCATGCCATAATCTGTCCATTTGTACCTACATCCGGGGCCGGAATGTCGACCTTCTCCCCGATAATGGGAGCGATGGCCCTCGCATAACCTCTTGACAATCTTTCTAATTCGCCTTCCGATAATTTAGAAGGCTCAGCAGTTATTCCGCCCTTTCCCCCGCCATAAGGCACACCGATAACTCCGCATTTAAAAGTCATCCATGTAGAAAGCGCTTTGACCTCATCCATATGTACACCGGGGTGAACTCTGACCCCGCCCTTAAAAGGCCCTATAGCATCATTGTGTTGGGCCCTATACCCTAAAAAGGTTCTGACACTCCCATCGTCCATTCTTACGGGAATTGTAACCTCGAGCGTTCTCATGGGATTTTTAAGTATCTCAAATACGGCAGGATCCGTATCAAGTTTTTCACATACGGTTTTTACTTGTTGTTGGACAATCTCCAAAGGATTTAATGTTTTTTCAGCCACTAAAAATTACCCCCTTAAAATCTTTGAATATTTTGTTGTAATTTGTTTTATTATATATTTTAAAAAGTATATCACAATTATTTTATCGTTGCAAACAATAAGAAAAAAGAAAAAATGCCCGAAAACCGTGTCAATAGGACAATAAAAACATATATTCCGTTTAAGCCGTAACAACCAACCCTCTCACATTTAAATTTATAGATAATACATTGAAAGATGTCATATATTCAATTTCTATCATGACCTGCTCCTGCAATCTTTCGGCTAACGGCCTGATGGGGTTGCCGTACATAATACGCACATCCATCTCTATGATAAGCCCGCGGCCGGTGTTAAGAATGTCGATATTGCTGATTTTAGAAATTCCTATTGTTTTATTAGCCGCATAATATACTAAATTTTCTATGACACTATTAGAGATGAAATATTTACCCATATAGCTGAAAGTCGGCCTGACTACGGAACGCTCTTCCTCGCCGGCATTGCCCTCCTTGCCGAAACTCCTGAATATTCTCAAGGGATTTAAAAAATATCCGGAAAAATCCTTCTTTATCTCAAAAGTCGGAACAGGTATGATGTGTTTTCCTTCTTTTATTCGGTATTTTTTCGCCAGTTTAATCTCTTCCTCAGTAGATATGTCCTCTATAAAAATCCATTCTTTGATTTCGCCTAATTTTAGAGCATCCACTATTCTCTCTATCATTTTGACGGAAGTCCCTAAGATGAGTATTTTTTCCGGGTTTTCTCTCTCTAAAATTTTCTTAACCTTCGCTCTGTGACTTTCTTTGAGAAAAATTGCTCTTTTGATAGCACTCATATATGAGCCCTCCCTCTTCGCCGAACTCCCCCCTAGGACTTTATTCCCTTTTATTAATAAACCGTCATCTATTATATATTCGATATTTTTCTGTTTCGCTATACTGATGGCCTGAAAACTTTTTCCGGTGCCACTGGAACCTACAAGTACAAACACTTCCACTTAATATCAACCCCTTAAAACAAACCGGCAATTATTTTTTATTATACACCATATGACCTTATCGGGATCAATTTTTATTCCGGCTCAATTTTAAAATATCAAAACAGCAGAGTATATTAACAGATTATTTATTCATTCGCCACAGTATAAATAACACGGGAAAATTATATATGGTGAAAATCATTATATATAAGGAACTTTCTTACAAAGATTGTATATTCCTATTGATTATTATCTTTTGATATTGCTATAATACAAGTAGTTTTAATCATATTATACATACCCCGTAAATATTATATACATAGAAAGGTGGTGGATGTCTCGGTTTTAGAAAATTCTATCACATCGGTTGATATGATTTTAAGAACCGGACAATAAAAAATGGCTTATAAAATTAGTGATGATTGTATTGCTTGCGGTGCTTGCGAACCGGAATGCCCGACAGATTCTATTACGGCAGGAGACCCAATTTATGTAATCGACCCGGAAACTTGTATTGATTGTGGTGCATGTGCAAACGTCTGTCCTGTAGATGCTCCGAAACCTGAATAAAATTCAACAAAA
>JALNXC010000140.1 GCA_023230535.1 Alkaliphilus sp.
GATTCAAAATCAGAAGCTGAACGTTTTATTGACAGGTTTTCCAAATACTATACTCCGGCAGTCCTGATATTTTCTGTTATTGTATGGTTATTTTCACGGGATGTTGAACTTGCAATTATAATATTGGTTTTAGGGTGCCCGGGTGCATTGGTTATAGGTATACCTGTTTCAAATGTTGCAGGCATTGGAAATGGAGCACGGCATGGTGTGCTGTTAAAGGGTAGTGAAGTTATCCATGATTTTAGTAATGTTGATACAATAGTATTCGATAAAACAGGCACATTGACAATAGGACACCCTGAAGTGGCAGAAAAAATAATCTATACAAATAATGCCGATGAAGTATTAAATTACCTAGCAAGTGTTGAAAATGAATCGGATCATCCGCTGGCCAAGGCAGTTGTAGAATATATCGGGGATGCAAAACTATATACTGTTGAAAAAACTGATGTTATAAAAGGCGGCGGTGTTGTGGCATATGTGGATGGGCATAGGGTTACAGTCGGTAATGTCGCATTAATGGAACAAGAGAATGTTCATTTAAACAAAGAGGTTTGCGAGGATATTGCTGAGTTCGAAAAGAGCGGAAATTCCCTTGTTTTAACAGCAATTGATGAAGAGATAAAAGCACTATTAGGTATTCGTGATCAAATTCGTTCCGGTGTAAAGGAAGACCTTTGGAGGTTTAAAAAATTAGGTGTTAAAAATTTAGTGGTTCTTTCCGGGGACAATCAAGGAACAGTGGATTTGGTGGCCAAAGAATTAGGATTGACGGAAGCACATGGACATATGTTGCCGCAGGACAAATCAACATATATTAAACAATTACAGACTGAAGGACAGATTGTCGCATTTGTTGGGGATGGAGTAAACGATAGTCCTTCATTAGCTACGGCACAAATTGGAATTGCTATGGGAGGGGGAACGGATGTAGCAATTGAAACTTCTGATATAGTTTTAATGAATTCGGATTTTAGCCGTTTACCCCATGCATTAGGTTTGACAAAAACAACGGTTAATAATATGCGTCAAAATATTGTTATTGCAATAGGGGTTGTATTAGCCTTACTTGCCGGCGTGTTTTTCAGCGATTGGATGAACATGGCCATAGGTATGTTAGTACATGAAGGAAGTATATTGGCTGTAATTTTAAATGGTATGAGGCTTCTTCGCTATAAGTTAAGATACTAGGAAAATTGATGTAAATTGGTTCATAATGGGTAAATAATAATATATTAATAATCAAATTGAGGAGGAATAAAAATGCAAAAAGCAACTATTCAATTAGAAACATTGACCTGCCCGTCCTGTACACAAAAATAGAAAATAGGGTAAAATTCATGGACGGTGTGGAAGAAGAAAGTTTAAAAGTATCGTATAATTCAAGTAAAGTAAAATTCAATTTCGATGAAGAAACGGTATCAATAAAGGATATCGAAGATGCTATAAGCAAACTGGGGTTTGAAGTTAAAAAGTCTCAAGTAAAAGCCTTGTAAAATCTAATATCAGGTTAATTCAATGGCAGGCATGGAGTGGAACTAATGTTAAAAAAAACAAATAGTAGATTTAATAATAGAAGAAAATGAACTTGGTGGGATAGGATACGGCTATTTTGATGGAATAAAAGTAAGAGTTAAAAATGCAATCAAAGGTCAAAACTGAAGGTTTTTATTAATAAAGTGAAGAACAATGATGCCGAAGGAAAAATATATGAAATTATAGAAAAATCACATTGGAAGACCAAGTGCCCTGTTCTTATTTTGGCAGCTGTGGCGGGTGTTTATATCAAAGTATAAAATACGAAACCCAATTTTTATTCATTGACGAAACAAGTCAAGAGATTAGTAAATTTAAAGGTTGAGTATGCAAAAGTTAGATGAATTATAGGGCTGGTTGTATGCCTTAATAAGGCACGTACGGTTTGATAAGGGGGGAGCTCAGCGCTCCGAGCAGCCTCCGCCGCCCTATGAGAATAATTTCTCTACTTTACTTTATACCTGCACCGATTTCAAAATGATATTTAGCAATGCCTAAATCTATTTTCGTGTTAGATCCAGAACCTGAATTTGTATTGATTATATCTCCATCCAATTCAAATGTGTATTTCTGTTGGTTCATTGCACTGGGAGCAAGTTGAACCGCTTTCATACCGTTAACAAACCATTCTGGTACAGATTCACTAAATTCCTTTATATTACATAATTTTTCAATGGGTCTTACTTTACGTAAGACTCCATTTGTTTTCCCATAGCCTATAGCAATAACCATTAATAGTTTTTCATCTGAATTTAACATAATGGCTTTTTTGCTCTTTCTTTTGCTAAATGTCATTCCTACCCAACAGGTATTAAGTCCAAGTTGCTGTGATTTTAATACAATTTTCTCACCATAATAGCCACATTTTTCATCTAAGCTATCGCTTTTTTCCCCTACGAGAGCAATATAATTTTTCACATTATTAAATTTTCTAAATCTTGCCATCAACCCTGAGAATGCCCTGGGTTCATTCAAGCAAAGCTGTATATTTAATCCACTATCTTTGTTACATTGGTTGATGATTTGATACAACTCATTGAGCACTTCACCTTCAATTTTTTTGTCTGTATAGCTACGTACAGAATGCCTTTCTTTAATTGCTTCCAATAAATCCATGCAATTACCTCCAGTTATAATATATCTAGTTTAGTTTTACCATCCTTATCAATTTCTTCATCGCATGTGGAATACTGTTTGATTCCAAGAATTCTTCTAATAGAAGCTCTTTGTCTATCAGTATATTCCACACCCTTTAATGTAAAAATTGTTGCCAATCCTTGTACTATTGACCACATAAATAAAACTTGGTCATTGTATTCCTCACGTTCTATTCCTGCATATTCTAAAAATTCAACAGCAGCGTTCTTAAAAAGAGCAAATGGAGGAAAAAAATTAATATCATCATCATCTTCTGAAAATACAAGCCCAAAATCTACTTGATTTTCAAAAAACAATATGTTAAAATAATTGGGATTATTAGCAAAAAAATTCACATATCCTATGCCTAATTCAGTCATAATATCGAATGTCCCTTTATATTCATGATATATTTCATTCAAAGTATCCATAAATTTATCCGTCACATATAAGATAATTTGATCGATAAAGTCACTTTTATCTTTAAAATGCTTATATGGAGCTGAATGAGAAACATTGCATAAAGATGCCAATCTGCGTAGCGACATATTCTCAACACCATGTTTTTTAATATATTTTATTCCCTCCTCTATCATTGTCTTTTTCAGATATCCATGATGATATCTATCTCTGTCTTTCATTAACACACCTCGCAAATATATAGTTTAAAGCCCCAGTTTTTTCCTATGTCTTATAGCCACTCTAATATAATCATAATTACTACCATGAAGTGCAATTGCACGATAATTGCAAGAGTTTTGGCATATTTGACAAAAAGTACAGTCAAGTTCCCGATTAGGTAAAGATTTGCCATTAGATATTTCAAACACTGATAATGGACACTTTTCAATACATGTACCACATCCAACACATCGATTATGATTTACTGTTACTTTATCACCAACCAAAATAACAGAGTCTACTTCGTAAAAGTTTGGAACCCCCTCAGTAATTTTATTTTTTTTCTTAAGCTTAGTAATATACATATCATTAATATTATACTCCGGTAAAAGCTTTCGAACAAACTTCTTTGCTCGTTTACAATCACCTTCATGGGGGCGACCTTTGTTCCCTCCACCGAAAATCAAAAAGGGTCCTGTCCCATCAAATCCAACTGTATCAAATTCTCCAATAACAGTTCGCCCTTTTCGCGTTAATGCAAAACGTAATGCATCATGATATTTACTTACCAGAGGATTTCCATGTGTAGAGAAAATAAATGATTTTTGTTCTCTTACAGAAAGTTGATTTACAAACTCAATAATTTTTGGATGATGCTTCCCAAAGTAAATCCCTGAGCCAAATCCAACTACCTTATATCCGTCTATATTAAGTAGTTTAGCTTCATTTATTGTAACACACTGACAATCAATCTCATATGCCATAGCTGTTGCCAATCTCTTAGTATGATTGTTAAAAATAGACTCTTCAATAATTAATACTTCATCATTCATCATTCACTATTCCCACCTCGTCTTAATAATATAACTATCTCTTTATACTCATACAGAATATTCACCATTAATTTTTTCTTTACTTATCAATATAAGTCCTATTAGTGAGTAACTAAACACCCACATTGCTATAAACCACATAGGATTGGAAAAGTTCTTTAAAATCACCCAATAAATCATAGTATGAAAATTTATTCCCACGGATACTGAGAGTGTAATGGTCAGCATTATTTTCCAATATAAATTCTTTCTCAAATACATAAATAACGATGTTAAATTCATCAAACCGATGAGAATATCTATAACTGCAAAAGACCATTCATAAGCAAATTCATTTGCATTTGAATATTCTATTGGAATCACACCTAGTAAGGCTAATATCCAATATGAGATATAACCAAATCCCATAAACCCTAAAATAAGCTTATATATTTTCATTGACTTCTCCCTCCATGTTATGAGACTTATTCAATATA
>JALNXC010000141.1 GCA_023230535.1 Alkaliphilus sp.
ACCGAAATTGCCCCATCTTCCCCTATCTCATCTATCAATCTAACTTTTCCGCTACAAAATCCGGATTTAAGAAAAAAGCCTGTCTCTTATCATCTTCCTCTATATCTTCAAATCCCAATTTATAGACCGTCGGATTGGTGTGGGATTTCACAGTCAATAATTTGCTTTCCGTATCATAGGCACAAGTATATCTGGTGTAGGTAGTATAATTGTACTTTTTATTTCTGACAAATCCATCCGGCATGACCATTGCGGATGTTATATTATAAAAATTGGAAAAGGCTTCCTCAACATTGTTTGACTTAATACTCATTCTTGTCAAATAAAATGCTTTAATGAACCTGGAAAGAGGATCATAACCTCCCGGCAAATCTTTGGCGGAATTGAAATCCTCGAGGTTGTCTAAATCCAAAAGCTTATTTAATCTCCTTACATGGGACTTGAAACCCGGTGAATTAGTCATTACATCGTATGGGTTTTCATAATATATCAATTCCCCGTACTTAGGTTCAAGAATAATGCACCTTTTAGTAGAATCAGTGAACATAAAATGAAAATTTGGTGATAATACCTCTTCCCCTTTATGATCCCTGGTTGACATATGAATATTCGGCAAATCCTCAATTAACTCCTCCACAGACCTGTAATTTGCAAGTGCATAGGAGAAATAATCCAGACTGGAAATGTTAATTTTCTCCGGGTCTACCTGATTAGCATGGAGATTAAATTCTCTGAAGGTATTGGTGAACCCCGCCAATCCATGTTCATTTACAGCATCTTTTAACGGATCCAAATTCCTAAAACACATTCCTAATATTTTACATCTCGAATGCAGCGGGTTGCCCATCAAATCATTGCAAAAATTATAACCTTTCGGTATATAGATTGCATTATAATCTAAGGGAACTTCATAATCCATTGTCCTTCCTATTACGCAGCCGTCTTTATAATTTATTTTTATGCCTGTACACATATTGTCTCCTTTCATTATCGATTATGCTATGAAATTATTTATATCGAATTTCCAAATCTAAATTCCGGATGATTGGATTGCCTTTCTTCTCTATTATACCATTAATATGACTCGGGAAAAAACATTCTGCAACCTTTTCTTTCCTTCTATAAAGTGCGTGAAATATAAGATAGCAGGGAGATGACACAGTGATAAGACTGAGCACTTTCCCTCCTTCTGTAGAGTGCGTGAAACATGAAATAAATCGTGAGATGGACAGGCTTGAAGCGCTGCGCCGGGTCTGAAATGCAGGAACCTGGGAAGTGAAATCAGAATGGAACACACGGGACGCTGAATGGGATGAAAGCAAATGAAGCGCATGGAACACGAGATGCAAGAACTTAGGACGTGGGATCAGCATGGAACGCGGAAAAACGAGGTGCAGGATAGGGTATGAAATGAAAGACAGGAAAATGGGGCACATATCCTCGCTCTCGCATTTCACATAAGATGGATAGGTCCAAAATACTGAACTATGAAAAAGAGCCAGGGAACCTAACCCCCCGGCTCTTTTTGGCTTTTTATAGGAATATGTCTATATTTTTATCTGTAAGAGAATTGATGACTATGTTATCTACCAATACCTCCTCTTTCCCGTTGATGAGTTTTATCAGACTATGGTGTCCCTCGCCTGTGGAAATGCGGACATCTTCGGATCTGCAGAATAATATCGCACTCCCGGATATGCCTATGGGCATAAAATCAAAATGCTCGCTCTCCGTTACTTTTTTGATCTCGGAAGATTTTATATCATATTCGTAAATATTATGCGGTTGGCTTTCCCAGGTCCTGTATGCCCCGTTAGAATCTGTTATAACTTTGGGGTCCACGCTCTTGGTAGCCGAATATAATAATTTTTCTCCGTCCAAGGTAAAGCTTGGGGTCATAGCGACCAAATCCTTATCCATAAAATTAGTAATTTCACAGGTTTTATCATCATTAATATTCAATAAAACCGCTTCTTTGTTCATAAATTTCTCCCTGAAACCGCCCTTGATTACACCGATTAAATCTCTGTTTTTAGGATTTACAGTCAGATTGTTAACAAAAGGCAGTACTACCAATTCTTCGCCTTCGTCCCCATATGCCAGGCCCCCGCCTTCCATTCCGTATATATCGGTAAAATCCACATGGATTTTTTCTTTTGTATCATACAAACCTATGCCCGCATAATCCGCACTGATTGAGCCGGATGCAAATTTCTCCATAATAAAGACATATCTTCCATCTTCCGACACCTTAGATATGGTAGGATTATATCCGAGCTCCGAACCCTCGGGCTTTTTAGCTTCTATTGCTGTCTCGATTCCAAACTTTTTGTCCTCCGGCGAATAATCGCTTAAATCTATTTCCGCGATTGCCTTAATAGCCACAAAATCTCCATCGGAATCAGTCCATTTATCTATCTTTTTACCATATACGGTATTGTCGTTTAATGCCTTGAAATTTTCATAATAATACTCGTCTAAATGTTCTTTTGTCTCCTTGGCAGATGCATTGTATATCTTAAAACCCGGGCCATCATCAGAATATATTATTGTCTTGCCGTCTATCCAGTCATAAAAATTATCAAAATGAACAGATTTCTCCGCTATCTTTTCATATCCACCATTTTTCATGTCATATATACAGATATCTTCTCCATTAATGTAAGCTACATAATCCCCGGTTTTGGAGATAAGGGGGTAGCCGAATTCCTTTCCTTCATGAATCCTGGTCTCTTCTCCATCGCTCAAGTGAGAATAATATAATCCGTCTTCCTTAAGATACACTACAAAGGGTTCATTCCCTCCCGTCACATCACCGGGAACAACATTACATGCCGCGGTGAGCCCGGATACTATTATTAAAATTGACACAAGCAAAGAAACAACGTATCTCTTTCCGGTTGTTTTAAAAGAGAATAACATATTTTCAAGCCTAAATTTTAATTCTCTTCCACCTACCCCCATAGCTGTTGTCAGATAACCTTTTCTCATCATGGAATTATCTATCAGATTTAAAATGATTTCACCGTAATGTTTCCTGTCTTCAATGCTCATTTTATCCACCACCCTTTCATCTATGGAATATTCACAATATCTATCCATTCTGTTTAAGAAATGGAATACTTATAATATCTATCCATTATGTCTAATAATATGTAAACTATAGGATTAAACCAATAAAATGAAAAATCTCTGTCCCAATATTAAATTTATATAGCACGGCTATAGTACGGCTGATTTTTGGTTAGATACGAAGAGATATGTTTCGCCATATTCCCGCAATGTAAGTACCTTTTCCCCCTCGCCCATAAATTCATCATCATAGAAAAGGCGAATGATATTACCTTCCCGTTCTCCATCGAAGAAAAAAATATTCATGCGATAATTCGTGTCGCCATGATAGAGATAATAGGAATCATATTGTTTCAGATACGTAAAACACTCCAAGTCTATTTTCTCGGTATCCGCAATAATCAGTCCCATATTATCTATAAGCACTGTGTCCATGTTGATACGACTGATTTTTATGCAAGCACAATCCGGTTCCATATCCCAATTGTTATGCGCAACAACGGCGTTTCTTTCTTCTTCTGTAGGGATTTCATCGAAACCGCTGCCGCAATAAAATAATTCAAACAAATTGATCTCTTCGGGAACATCATAGAGCGAACTTATAAATTGATTTCGAATGTTCATATACTCCCCGTTAAAAAATTCGTCACCATTAAAGTATTCCAATTCCTCCGCTGAAAGTGGAGTTATTTGGGGACTATTGTTTTGGTCATTATCTTCCTCGGGGATACAACCGGTAACAACACCAATACAAATAATCACAACAAGAAAAATCAAAGATAACATTTTTAGCTTTTTAATAGCCATTTTTTCACTCCTATCATTATTATAGTTTCTTATTATAATTCCTTGCCGGGAGAGCGTCTTTCTCTGCTACAAGTGTCACCTTGCCCTCTGGCTTCCATGAAAAAGAACCACCGAACCTGACACGACACCTTGGTTCTTTTTATATGGCACGATTTTATTCTCAAATGATGACAATCGAAACGTCCCCTCGACAGATACTATTCCTATCCCGAGATTAACCAGCTCATCGTCTGTACATTTGATCTCGATACCATTGATTTCAAGAAAAACGAGCATAGCTAATGTCCCAATTCTTTTGTTACCATCTATAAAAGGGTGATTGTTAATTAAAAGAAAACTTAGCTTAGCCGCCTTAGCCCTAATAGTCTTATATAAGTCTTCCCCATCAAATGTCTGAAAAGGAACACTTAGGGCGGATTCCAATAGGCCTTCATCCTTAATGCCCTCACTACCACCCGTTTCTTGAATTATAAGCCTGTGCATATTTACGATTTGGCCCATAGTAAGTTTGTTCATTTTGCTAAAGCCTCAAAAACTTTTTTGTGTTTGGATAATAATCTTCTTGCAACCCTATCTACTTCTTCATCATCAACCGTATTAATTTCTTGTAGCCGGCTATATTCTATAAGTACATAACGTGGCACATTATTTTTCAGAATTACTGCTACCCCATTTTCATCTACCATTCTGGCTACCTTTGAAAAGTTTTGATTGGCCTCG
>JALNXC010000142.1 GCA_023230535.1 Alkaliphilus sp.
CTTGGAATGTACCTTTAATATGGCCTCTCTACCTTTGATATCCGGTGCGCCAACCAATACCTGGCGGTCAAATCTGCCCGGTCTCAGCAATGCAGGGTCTAAAATATCGGGTCTATTGGTTGCTGCTACGACAATAACACCCTCATTTACACCGAAGCCGTCCATCTCAACCAGCAATTGATTTAAAGTCTGCTCCCTTTCGTCGTGCCCGCCGCCAAGACCTGCTCCCCTTCTTCTACCGACTGCGTCTATCTCATCAATAAATATTATACAGGGTGAGCTCCTCTTTGCTTGTTCAAAAAGGTCGCGTACACGCGATGCTCCGACCCCTACAAACATTTCTACAAAATCAGAACCGCTTATACTAAAAAAAGGTACCCCTGCCTCGCCCGCAACAGCCTTTGTTAAATATGTTTTACCTGTCCCGGGAGGGCCTACCATCAAAACACCTTTTGGTATTCTAGCACCCAAATCCATGTATTTCTTCGGATTTCGCAAGAAATCCACGATCTCCTGCAGCTCTTCCTTTTCCTCATCTAATCCTGCAACATCTTCAAATGTTATCTTAGTCCTATCATCTTCTTTATATAGCCTTGCCCGGTTTTTACCAAACGACATTACACGGCTGCCGCCGCCCTGCGACTGCTGCATAAACACGAACCAAAATACTACAAATATCAATATCATAAGCACGGAAGGCAGCATCTCTATAATCCAAGGTGTACCCTGTTGCGGTCCTGCTTCAAATTTCAGGATTCCGGCCTTCATCTGTCTGTCTATCTCTTCGGTAAATTCTTTTTCATTGAATACTTCCGGTACAAAAGATTTAAATTTAACTTTTTCATTATCTAAAGTCATGACCCCTTCAATAAAGCGGTCAACCATATAAATTTCATGTACATTTTCTTCTAACAGCTCTTGGTAGAAGCTGGAAAATTCAATGTCCTTTGTCGGCGAGGATTTATTTCCAAATTGTTGGATTAAAAATAACAAAATAATGAACAGCAAAATATAAAAACTTGCTCCTCGAAAAAATTTTCTCAAGCAATATCCTCCTCTCATCCTTAATGCACAAATTATTACATCTCATAATCTTACCATAATACATATCTTAAAACAACCAAAAAACCATTCAAAATAACATCAATTTGCTCTAGGATAATATTAAATTACCGGATGAGGTCTCTTGATTTTTATCAAATATTATTTCCAATATTCGATCAGTTTTATCGGTTACCTTATATTTCTCGCTAATTCTCAGCCCCACCACCCACATAATTTCATCCCCGTCACATACCAGGGGGATTTTTTCTCTTTCGTCACGACTAATTTTATAATCAATAAAAAAATCCTTTAGTTTTTTGCTTCCGGTCAAACCTAATGGATAAAAACGATCACCTTCACGTCGATTTCTAACATTCAATGTATCTGCGATTTCATCATAATCAAAATATTTACGATATTTATCCCTGGATATCTCTTCAATATCTTCACGATCCACAACTCTGGTTATAAAAGTCCCGCCTATTTCTTCCAGATCAAAACTGCCCTCTGTCGGAAGTTCATAATGAAATACCTCATCTTCTTGATCTTCTATAGTAAAACAAATATCTTTGTAACTTATTTTAGCGATCAATCCCATAGGTAGAATTATTTTTTTCCCCGTTATACCTTTTTGTATCAATTCCAGCACATCCTGTACATGCTTATATTCTAAAATTTCCTGCCTTCCCAGTAATTGTTCGGCTGCTAACCGGATTACTCTGGATTGCAATGAATTATGCAATTCTTGTATACCCTCTATAGGCAATTCTAATCTGTATTCATCCTGAGAGGTTATTAAATCTATATAGATTTCCCTCGCTTCCTCTTCTATGAAATCAAAATCTTTTTTCAATATTTCCGCAGTCCTGACCAGATTTGCCGTAATATTCGGATTATAGTTTTCCTCCAAATATGGAATTAATTCCAATCTTATTTTATTTCTATAATATATGGACTCTAAATTAGATTTGTCAATCCTCGGAGATAGATTGTATATTTTGCAATACCTTTCTATGCTCTCCCTATCTATGTTGAGCAGGGGCCTGATGATTTTCCCCCGTTTGATATGTATAGCTGTTAAACCCTGCAGCCCGGTCCCTCTAAGAAGCCTCATGAGCACAGTTTCCGCCTGATCATTTTTATTGTGAGCTACGGCAATTTTAGTTGCATCGGCTCTCTGTGCAACTTCTTCGAAAAAATCATAACGGAGTATGCGCCCGGCTTCCTCCGGGGATAATCCGTATTCCTTTGCATATAGGGGTACATCCACACTTTTGATAAAATAAAGTATATCTAAATCCTCGCAGAGATCTGATACATACCGGGCATCCATCTGTGCTTCTATGCCCCTGAAGTTATGGTTCAGATGTGCACCGTACAACTTCAGATTATATTCTTCCTTGAGCCGGTAGAGAGCATGCAGCAAACACACAGAATCCGGTCCCCCGGAAATTGCCACAACTATCTTATCTCCTTTTTCTATAAGATTATATTTTTCAATCGTCTCTCTTATTTTATCTAACATAATATATATTCATCCTTCATTTCTTTAATTAAAATTATTCATGTATAGCAGTTTTTTGCCTTCTTACAATTTTTTCTTTTATTCTATTTTCATTATATATTGTTGATAATCTATTTGCAAAGCTTTTAACATCTTCTTTTTTCCCAACCGATATCTTTATAATATTGACTCTGCTCATATACAAGTCCGCTATTTAAGATTGATAAATATAAATAATAGGAACAATAATTTTAGGGTTCGAAAACAGGAAATCAAATTCGGGTTGACAAATATAGGTGATAAGTCTAATATTTTAGATAGGACTACGAGAACTTTCGTGAATATAATTGATACCCTTCGCCTCAAAGTGACAAAAAAGCGGAAAAGATATATTATCGCATGGCTATCGTATATCTATTTTAGGAGGAAATAACATTGAATAAAAATCAGATTAAAAATACGGCAGTTACAATTGCTATTATTATAATGTTGAGTGCCCTTATAATGGCCGTAACCTTTATGTTTTCGTCGGCTACTTTAAATATTCCACTGCTTAAAAGTTATTTTAAACAGGGCATGCTTATTCTCATGAATTTTATTCCCATATTTCTATTGATGAGTTTTATATATCTGATATCTAACAAATTATGGTTGGGCTATCTATTGACGGCTCTGATATTTACAACGATGGGGATAGTCAACAAGCTAAAACTGACATACAGAGACGAACCCTTCGCTTTTATAGATATAAAACTGATAAAGGAATCATTCAAAATGGCAAAAACATATGATTTACATTTGAGTATAAAGGTCATAGTGATGGTACTGGGTTTAATTGCTATAGGTATCATATTGAAAATATTCTTTCAACTTAAGATTGAGGCTGGAAATGTACGAATAACCC
This sequence comes from Alkaliphilus sp., assembly GCA_023230535.1. GTDB lineage: Bacteria > Bacillota > Clostridia > Peptostreptococcales > Natronincolaceae > JAAZJW01. Next base: position 3,453 of record JALNXC010000142.1, read on the forward strand.
TCGTATTGCTCTTGAGTGTTTTATCTATATTCATATTCGGAAGTTATTATTTCGATTCAAATGTATATGCCGAGCTTGGAGACGATGGCCTCATGAATAGGTGGATTTATTCACAATCATATCAATCCAAGGGGCTCGTTTATCCCTTTATCTACAGTATTCAGGATGTAAAGGCACATCCACCGGAAGGATATGATAAAGACAAGGCGAAAGAAGACTTAAATAGAAATAATTATACGGATATCCCGGACAATAAAAAAATAAATATTATATCCATAATGTTGGAAGCATACAATGATTTTTCTCAATTTGAAAATGTCGATTTAAATATAGACATATATGAAGAGTTTCATAAAATACAGGAAGAATCCGTCCATGGTAAATTACTGACAAATATATTTGCGGGAGGTACCGAAAATACAGAGAGGGCATTTTTAACAGGGTACCACTCCCAGCCGAAATATTTCGGTAAAACAAATTCTTTTGTATGGTATTTAAACGAACAGGGTTATAGAACAGAAGCCATGCACCCCTTTACAGGATCTTTTTATAATCGGCGAAAGATAAATGAATATTTGGGATTTGACAAATTTGATCATTATGACAATAAATATAATCAGTTTCAGGATTGGCACCCTATAATGGACATGGATTTTTTTGATTTTATAATAGAAGGGTTTGAAAACAGTAAGAGAGATACTATGCCCTATTTTAATTTCTCAGTGACTTATCAAAATCACGGGCCGTATTCCGATGAAAAACATTCGGATACACAATATCTGGTCAAAAAAGATAATTATGATGATTCGAATTACAATATAATGAACAATTATATGACGGGAATATATAAAACCGATGCGGCTTTCAAAAAATTATTCGATTATTTCAGAGATGAAGAAGAACCCGTGCTTATAGTGATATTCGGTGATCATTACCCCTGGCTCGGAACAGATAACAGTGTATATAAGATGCTGAATATCTATTTAAATCTGGAAGATATAGAAGGGTTTAAAAATTATTATCAGACCCCATATATAATCTGGGGAAATAATAGAACCAAAGAAGCTCTTGGTAAGGATCTAATAGGAGAGTCAAGAACCGTAAGCCCTAATTTTCTCATGTCCGAGATATTCGAGCATCTAAAC
>JALNXC010000143.1 GCA_023230535.1 Alkaliphilus sp.
CTTTAATCTACGATTTTTTATTATCCTTCTACCGGAACTCGTTGACATTCTTTTTCTAAATCCGTGTTCTTTGAATCTTTTTCTTTTTTTCGGCTGATATGTTCTCTTCATAGAATACACCCCCTTCAAGTACTGACGAAGTACTGTTTTTTTATTTATAAAAATTTAAATTGTTTTTAAATACACTACTAATAAATTATATCTACATTGCCTGTCTCTGTCAAGAAAAACCTAATGCTTAACATGTTAATAACTTTATACAAATATCTTTAACCTGTAGGTATTGTTATTAACTATTGAAACCTTCTTTGTTTTTTGTTATTATTTATATACCTGTTGATAATATATAAAAAAGTGCTAACATTATCCATAGTTATTCACATGTTGTGGATAATTGTGTGAATAACTTGTGGTTTTTTGATACAAACTAATTGTTCAGCTTAGGTTCTGCTGTTTTTTTATGTGTATATTATTTTTTGTACAGTGTGAACAATTATATTTTTTTATTTTATTTTTGTTATAGATACGCTTGTCCACATATCCATATATAGATTGTGTTGATTAAAACTTCTATTTTATTTTCTGGTTCTATATCTTTTTTTGTGAATAAATTTAGGGATAATTCTTTTATATATTAAAATTATTACAGATAGGAGGCATTTTTATGCAAAACGAATTACCCCAAATCTGGGAAAAAACGCTCAATATCATTAAACCGGAATTAACTGAAGTGAGTTTTACTACTTGGATCAAACCTGTAGAGCCTGTCTCTTTAAAAAACAATAAAATAATTCTGGGAGTTTCTAATACGTTTGCAAAAGACATCCTTGTTTCTCGTTATACAACTTTAATAGCTAATGCCTTTAAGCAAATAACTTCTAATAAATATGAAGTCGAATTTATAATACTTTCCGAGGAAGGATCCGCACCATTCAAAGAAAAAAACAATTCCGATATATTCTCTCCGGCAGAGGTTTCTTCTTTAACTAATCTCAATCCTAAATATACTTTTGACACATTTGTTATAGGAAATAGCAACAGATTTGCACATGCGGCTTCCGTAGCCGTTGCGGAATCGCCATCTAAAGCTTATAACCCATTATTTATATACGGAGGGGTCGGACTGGGAAAAACACACTTGATGCATGCCATAGGGGACTATATTTTACAAAACAACCCCAAAACAAAGGTTGTCTATGTCTCTTCCGAAACATTTACAAATGAATTGATAAATTCCATTCGTGATGACCGCAATGTGGATTTCCGCAACCGTTATCGTACAATGGATGTTCTTTTAATAGATGATATTCAATTTATAGCCGGAAAAGAGAGAACCCAGGAAGAATTCTTCCATACATTTAATACTCTTCATGAATCAAATAAGCAGATCATCATTTCCAGCGACAGGCCTCCGAAAGAAATTCCCACACTGGAAGACCGATTGAGATCACGGTTTGAATGGGGGCTTATTGCAGATATTCAACCGCCGGATTTAGAAACCAGAATTGCTATTTTACGCAAAAAAGCGCAGATGGAAAATGTAGAAATTCCGAACGAAATAATGGTACATATTGCTAAAAAAATTCAATCCAATATCAGAGAATTAGAAGGAGCCTTAATAAGGATTATTGCTTTCTCTTCATTGACAAACAGTGAAATTACCGTGGAATTAGCCAGCGAAGCATTGAAAGAATTATTTTCAGCTAAAGCCAGGCAGCTCAATGTCAATCTGATCAAAGAAACTGTCTCGGATCAATTTAATATAAAATTAGAAGATTTTAATTCTAAAAAACGAACAAGGGCTATTTCATATCCCAGACAGATAGCCATGTATCTGTCCAGGGAATTGACCGATTTATCCCTGCCCAAGATCGGAGAAGAATTTGGAGGAAGGGACCATACCACCGTGCTTCATGCCTATGACAAAATTACCAAGGATATCGAAGAAGATGCTACATTTAAAGAAAAAATCCAAACAATAATTAAAGAATTAAAGGGCGAATAAATTATCAACATGGTAGGTGTACATATTGTTAATAATTGATTTTTTGTTATTCAATGTTTGTTTTGTTGATAAATGATGCACGGTTCTAAACATTTTATAAACATATACACACTTTCATTTTCCTGAGGTTTACGCACTTATCCACATAATCACAGCACCTACTACTATTACTACTAATTGTTGTTATTATATATATAAATTTTCTCAAAAGGAGGTTATCCACAGATGAAAATTTTATGCAATCCAAAAGAACTGATATATAGTACATCCATAGTTCAAAAAGCCGTATCTTCAAAAACCACATTGCCTATATTAAAAGGAATTTTTTTGGAAGCTTTTGATCAAAATTTACGTCTCGTCACTACGGATATGGAATTAGGTATAGATCATGTGATGGAAGCCAATATTATAGAAGAGGGATCCGCGGTGGTAGATGCCAGATTATTCAGTGAAATAATCAGAAAATTACCTGATTCCGAAGTGGAAATATCTTTAAAGGACAACAGTGAGCTCCTCATTAAATGTGCTTCTGTTAAATTCAATATTTTAAGTTATAATCCTTCCGAATTTCCGGAGCTTCCCAAAATAAAAGAAGAACAGATGTACGAAATTCCGCAGGAGTTGTTCAAAAATATGATTCGCCAGACGGTATTCGCTACCGCAGAAGATGAAACCAGGCCAATATTGACCGGAGTGCTGATGGAAATAGAAAAGGACATGTTAAATATGGTAGCATTGGACGGATACAGGGTAGCCCTGAGAAAAGGCAGAATAAAATCGGAATTAAATAATAAAGTGGTAATTCCGGGCAAAACCTTAAATGAAATCAATCATATCATGAGCGGGGAAGAGGATGAAAAGGTGCAAATTTCCTTTACAAACAACCATGCATTATTTATAATAAATAACACAAAATTGATATCGAGGCTCTTAGAGGGAGAATTCATAAATTATAATCAGGTAATTCCGAAAGAATTTAGTTCCAGAGTAAAAGTCAGGACAGTACAATTACTGGATAGTATAGAAAGGGCATCCTTATTAGGCAGGGAAGGGCGCAACAACTTGGTTAAATTTACTTTTGCAGATAAAAAGATGATAATCAACTCTAATTCCAAATTGGGAAATGTACATGAAGAAATTGAAATTGAATATGAAGGCGAAGAATTACAGATTGCTTTTAATTCTAAATATTTTATAGATGCATTGAGGGTAGTGAATGATGATTTTATTTATCTGGAATTAACAACGGCTTTAAGCCCCGGTATTATAAAACCTGCTTCCAACGATAATATAATCTATTTGATCCTACCTGTGAGATTGGCATCCTATTAGTTTTGTTCCGTATTGTCATCATACTTCGTTCTTTATACTGAGTAAAATAAACACCTTATTAATTATTAACCCGGCAAATTGCTGGGTTTCTACTTTGAAGAAAAAAGTGTATAATCGAATAGGAGAATAGGATTATGAGAATAAAAAAACAGATAAATATAGAAGATGAATATATCAAGTTGGATCAATTGCTCAAATTAGGAGAAATTGCCGACAGCGGCGGACATGCCAAACTGATAATATTAAATGGCGATGTCAGAGTAAACGGCCAAAAAGTTGTTCAAAGAGGTAAAAAAATAAGGGCGGGGGATAGAGTAACTTATGATAATATAGAGATAGAGGTTTTGTAGGAGGATTGCAGGATGATAATTGAGGAACTTAAGGTGGTTAACTTCAGAAATTATGAAAATATTCGTTTAAGATTTCATCCGAGGCTCAATATTTTTATAGGAAACAATGCCCAAGGTAAGACAAATTTACTTGAGGCCATATATTTATGTGCCATCGGTAGGTCTTTCAGGACTAACAGGGATAGAGAGATGATAAATATAAAAAGACAGCGGGCCTATGTTCAAGTGAAGTTAAAAAAAAAATATGGCGATATAAATATAGAGATCAGGTTGAATACGGAAAATAAGAAAGATATAAAAGTCAATCAAATCTACTTAACTAAAATGGGTGAAATATTAGGCAATCTGAATGTAGTTTTATTTTCGCCCGAAGATCTCAAAATTGTAAAAGAGGGCCCAAATGAGCGCAGGAGGTTTATGGATCGCGAAATCTCTCAAATATTTGCTAAATATTACTATATTTTAGGCCAATACAATAAAATACTCCAACATAGAAATAAATTATTAAAAAACAAAAGGGAAAGAATATTGGATTTGGAAGTATGGGATGAACAGTTGGCGGTGGCCGGGGCATGGGTGACCGTTTACAGGAGAGATTTTATAAAAAAGATAAATTTATTAGCTAAGCTGATGCACAGAAAAGTTACAGGGTCCGCCGAAATATTAGAGATTATATATGATTCCGATATTGAAATTGAGGAAGATGATAAAATAGACAGGATTAAAAAAAATATGCTGAGAGAAATTAAAAACAATGTTAATATGGATATGAGAAGAGGATTGACAACGATAGGGCCTCACAGGGATGATATGATATTAAAAATAAATGGACTTGATGTCAGAAAATATGGTTCTCAGGGGCAGCAGAGGACTGTGGTTCTTTCCTTAAAGTTGGC
>JALNXC010000144.1 GCA_023230535.1 Alkaliphilus sp.
AATCACGGCGGGTATTATTGTTGGTGTAGGATTAATACCACTTGTAGTTATAGGTTCACTATTAATTGGGATTATCCTGTTCATTTTTGTAAACAGGAAAACTGTCGACACTCCTTATATTGTGGTTTTAAATCTTGATGACGAAAGCGCAGAGACAAATTCACTTGCCATGCTGCAAGACTTTACAAAGAGGCATGTTGTTAAATCAAAAAATGTATCAAGGAACGGTATTGAACTTACCGTTGAAGTAAGGCTTAAGGATTCTTCAGTTGATTTCGTCAATAAGCTATTGGATGTCGGCGGAGTTACAAACGCGGTTTTGGTAAGTTATAACGGCGATTATTACATGTAATATGTAAATCTGATAGGAAGGAAAATAAGTTATGATAAACAGTAAACATTTAAATAAAATAGTCGTTGTGCTTATTTCCCTGTCGCTGTTTGCCTGCGCCTTGATTGTTTATTTTGCCCGGGCTAATCCAAATACAAAGGTAATGCAATATGAGTCAAAATTATTTGGGGATGAAATCCTCACTATAGATATTCAAGTCGATGAAGAAGATTGGCAGGAGTTACTTGATGATCCCACTGCAAAAGAATATATACCTGCCGATTTAGTAATAAATGGTGAAACGTTCAGTTCCGTTGGATTACGTACAAAGGGCAATTCCAGCTTGACGCAGGTTGCACAGATGAAGGACAGTGATAGGTACAGTATTCACTTTAAGTTTAACCATTACCAAAAAGGACAGACTTACTACGGATTAGACTCATTTTGTATAAATAATCTTCTTGGGGACAACACCTATATGAAGGACTATCTTTCATATGATATAATGAATTACATCGGTGTGCCGACACCGCTTGCGAATTATGCTAAAGTTACTGTCAACGGCGAGGACCTTGGTTTTTATCTTGCCTTGGAGAGATACGAAAAAGCATTTCTTGATAGGGTCTACGATACTTCCGGAGGACAGCTCTATAATGTAAAAATCCAAATGGGGCACCGTGAAGATTTTATGGACATGAATGATAGGCAAAAGGAAGAGGCCCTGCGCGAATCCGGTGATAATGAATCAAGGCAACCATGGGATAAAAAAGAAGGTGTCGAAGATGCCATGGAAAATAATAGCAATGAAAGCTCACCGGAACAAAACCGTTCGTCACAAGATGAGCAAAATAAGGGTGGCGGATTCTCCGGGAACATGGACGATGGATTTCCCCAAGACATGGGCGATGGATTCCCTCAAAACAGGGGCGGTGGATTCCCCGGAGGCAGGGGAGGCGGGCCGGGCGGGCAAAACGGAGGAAGCCTTGTTTATACCGATGACAATATCAGTAGCTATAGCAGTATATTTGATAATGCGGAATTCAAAAAGAACACCGATAAGGATAAACAGCGGGTAATTACGGCTATTAAAAATCTAAACGAGGGAACAAATTTAGAAAAGTATTTCGATGTAGACGAGATATTGCGCTATTTGGCGGCACATACCGTATTAGTCAACCTTGACAGTTATTCATCTTCCATGGCTCAAAATTATTATATCTATGAACGTGATGGAAAGATCAGTATATTGCCCTGGGACTACGGCTTATCTTTCGGCGGATTTCAGGGAGGCAATATAAGCAGTACTATCAATTTCCCCATTGATACACCGGTGAGCGGAGTCAGCATGGAGGACAGGCCTCTTATAAGCAAGCTTCTTGAAGTGCCGGAATACAAGGAAAAATATCATCAATATCTGAGCCGGATAGTTGACGGATACTTTAATAGCGGTATTTTTGAGGAAACTATAAATGTCTTGGATGCAAAAATTAATGACTATGTAAAAAATGATACTACATCCTTTACTACTTATGAAAAGTATACGGCTTCCTTGCCGATTTTAAAAGAATTAGGAGCATTGCGGGCCCGAAGTATAGAGGGGCAACTAAATGGCACTATACCTTCAACTACAGAAGGACAAAATGCAAATAAAGATTCTCTGATTAGCGGTGACGGCATCAATCTGTCCGATTTAGGCAGTTTTATGGGCAGGGGCGGAGATCGAAACAGAGGTGATCAGGGTGGCCAAGAAAATCTTGGTCGACCGATTGATCAAAACCGGCAAGGCGGGGCAGGTGCTCAAGGTGAATTCGGTGCTCCAGGAGGATTCGATGGACAAGATGAACCGGGTGACCAAGCACGACCGGGAGGCAGAGGTGATCAAGAGGGTGTTCCGGGCAGGCAAGGCAGGGCAAACACTCAAGGCAACACAGTCACTGAAAATACTACCAAACCGGCATATATGATTCTGACAGGTATATTACTTTTGATTGTAGTTATAACGACTTACCTTCTTTCAAGGTTTAAAAGAAGGTATTGACATAGTAGGCCTCGCAGTGCTCTTGATTTTAAATTGCATTGCGAAGCCTACAATAATAATGGTATATTTATTGTGATAATATTGGCGGTGATAAAATGGCAAAACTTTTAATTTGTGATGATGAAAGCGGATTGAGGGCAGTATTAAAGCGATACGCTATCTTTGAAGGCCACGAGGTCACAGAAGCTGCAGATGGAATGGAAGCTGTTGAAATCTGTAAAAATAAATCCTTTGATATAATAATTATGGATATTATGATGCCGGAGCTCGACGGTTTTTCCGCTGTAAAGAAAATTCGGGAAACCGCAGATACTCCTGTTTTGATGCTTTCTGCAAGAGGCGAGGAATACGACAAAGTTTTAGGATTCGAGATTGGTGTTGATGATTATGTTGTTAAACCATTTTCATCTAAAGAAATTATGATGCGTATTAGTGCAATTCTAAGAAGAACACAAAAAAGTTCCGAGGTAAACAATAGTGATATAAAACATACTATTTTTCGTAAAGAGGGCCTTGAGGCTGACTTAACAGCCTATAAAGTATCAATTGACGGTATTCCCGTAAATATGGCCCCTAAAGAATATGATTTATTGTTTTTCTTTATCCGAAATAAAAATATTGCCCTCCCGCGGGATAAAATATTATCTGAGGTGTGGGGATTTGATTACTTTGGTGATGACAGAACACTGGATACCCACATCAAATTACTTCGAAAATCCTTGGGTCCTTATGCAAAATTTATTATAACATTAAGGGGCTTGGGTTATCGTTTCGAGGGTTGATATGATGAAGAATTCAAAACGACTAATGTGGAAAATATTTATATTTTTGTTGGGATTTTGCGCCCTGCTGCTCATGGTATTGTGGTTATTCCAAACTGTTTTTTTAAGTAAAATGTATGAGGGAATCCGCAAGGGCGAGATTAAAAAGGCTATTATCCTGGTCGAAGAAAATATTGATAATCCTGATCTCAATCAAATTTTAAGAGAACTTTCAGAAGATCAGGAGATCATCGTTACCCCCCTCCACGATTTTGTGCCCCCGACAAAGCCAAATCCGAGGGATAAGCCTCCAATGAGGGAGGCAATAACCGAAACAAAAGATTTTATTACATCGGACGGAAGAGTAGTTACCTTTGTTTTTTATGCCATTATATCTCCTGTAAATGCAACCATATCGACAATTAAGATCCAATTATATTGTGTAACAATAATTATGCTGGTATTGTCTATAGTTTTAGCTTTAATTATTGCCGGGATAGTATCAAAACCTATAGAAAACCTGAATAAAAATGCAAAAATACTTGCCGAAGGAAATTATGATATTCAATTTTCCGGTGAGGGGTATAAGGAGATTCATGAATTATCGGATACCCTCAACCACACGGCATTGGAGCTTTCTAAGGTGGAAAAACTGAGGCGCGAGCTTATGGCTAATATATCCCATGATTTACGTACACCATTGGCATTAATTTATGGTTATGCTGAAATGATGAATGATTTTCCGGAGGAAATTAATACGGATCAAATTAAATTGATTATGGATGAAACTCAGAGACTGACCTCTCTGGTTAACGATATTTTAGATGTATCCAAGTTGGAAAGTGGAGCGACGGAACTCAATGCTTCTATTTATAATTTTACCGAAAGTATTGGCCAATCAATAGATAGATTAACAAGGCTTGTCGGTAAAGATGGTTATAGCTTTGTTTTTGAGCATGGGGAAGATGTTTATATAAAAGCTGATGAAATCAAAATGACACAAGCTTTTTACAACCTGCTTGTTAATGCTATTCATTATAGTAAAAATGATTTACAAATAATTATCCGGCAAATCCTGTCCGACACAAGTGTAAGGATTGAAGTTGAAGATCATGGTGAAGGTATAAATGAAGAAGATATCCCCTATATTTGGGATAGATATTATAAAGCCGGTGAAAAACATAAGCGCGCCATTACCGGCACCGGGCTCGGGCTTTCCATTGTAAAGAAAATCATCAGGTTACACGGTGGAAGCTATGGTGTAAAATCCGAACTGGGCATAGGGAGTATTTTCTGGTTTGAGATTGATAGATGTTAAGCGGTGTCAAGGGGTGTCAAGGGGACGTTTCGTTTGTCATCACATGTCAAGGGGACGTTTCGCTTGTCATCAAATCAGAACATGTCAAGGGGACGTTTCGCTTGTCATCAAACGAAACGA
>JALNXC010000145.1 GCA_023230535.1 Alkaliphilus sp.
ACTCCGGATGATAGATTGCGTAGGATATTTGGTAGAAGGCGCCATCGGACATGAGGAAGATGGAAAACCGAGAATGGTGAATACACCTTGGTTTGAAAATCAAATTCCTTTTGAAGAGGCTGCTGAAATTGGAACCAGAAAAGTGATTCAAGAACATTCAACGATTGGGTTGGTAGTAACTACAGACGGCAGTATTACGGAAATAAAAAGGGAGAATTATATAGAAGCCGAGGAGAGAGTTATCAATGAACTGAAGGAGATCGATAAACCTTTTATAGTGATTTTGAACACCAAAAATCCCGATGCCCCGGCTACATATGAACTGAAAACCCAGTTAGAAGAAAAATACAATGTTCCGGTTATTATAAAGGACTGTGCCAAGCTCAATATGAATGATATCCATGAGATATTAGAAAATGTATTGTTTGAATTTCCGATTACAGAAATTAATATCAATTTACCCGGATGGTTGGAGAGCATAGAATCCGGCCACTGGTTAAAAAGTTCGATATTAGATGCCATAAAGTCTGCCATAGTGGAAATTAAAAGGTTGAGAGACATAGAGCCATTAGTAAACAGCCTTGGCGGGGTAGAGAATATTAAAAAGGCAAATCTGGATGAAATAAAAATGGGTGAAGGGTCGGCTTTGATAGATCTTATAACCCCGGAGGACTTATTCTATAAAATCGTTCAAGAAAAGACCGGTTATGAAATAGAAGGGGATTATCAGTTGATAGGGCTTATCATGGAACTGGCAAAGGCCAAAAAGGCATATGATAGAATAGAAAAAGCATTGGATGATGTAAAGACCGTAGGTTATGGTTTAGTGCCTCCCGTATTGGATGAACTAACTCTGGAAGAACCCGAGATGTTTCGTCATGGAAACAGGTTTGGCGTAAAGCTCAGGGCGAATGCACCGTCCCTGCATTTTATTAGGGCAGATATAACGACAGAGGTTTCACCTGTGGTAGGCACGGAGAAACAGAGCGAGGAGTTGGTGAAGTATTTATTAGAAGAATTTGAGCAAAGCCCAGAAAAAATTTGGGAGACAGATATGTTCGGTAAATCCTTGCATGATTTGGTGAAGGATCAGCTGCAGCACAAATTACATATGATGCCGGACGATACCAGAGCAAAACTCCAAAATGTAATTCAAAAAATTGTCAATGAAGGCAGTGGCGGATTAATAGCTATAATATTATAAATAGTAGAAGGGTATATGCATGCCCTTCTTTTTTATTTTGTTTCCTAGAGATAATTTCATTGCATTCTGCTCTTTCTTTTCTAATCAATCACCCCATTTTCGTCCCTTTCAACAAATTTACTATGGAAAATTGATGTTAAATTTCAAGGTGAATTAACAAATAAATTGACACGATTTAAATATTAAATGGGGTATTATTTAAAATCTAAATGTGGTATAATATTGCTAGGACGGGTGAGGCTATATATAAATTTATCAATACGGGGTGTAGTTCAGTTGGTAGAACGCACGTCTGGGGGGTAACTAACAGTTACAAATAATCTATAAAATACTATAATTTTTTATAGATTATGAGGAGATGTTGACAGCCTCCCATGTTCGTAAAGAGCATGGAGTGGTAGCTAAGCTACCCAAAATCCTTTGAATTGCTGGAAGTTCCTAAAGCCGGCTAAACCACAACATAATCCGAAAGGATAAGTGTGAGGGTTGCGAAAGCAGAAAAAATTAGCCGGATGGTATATGGTTAAAACCTAAGTACCAAAATAATGGATAATCAGCAGCGAAGCTCCTGAATCTATTGTTAGATATGGAGAACGTTCAACGGCTATCCCAAAAGGGAGTACACTACAAGCGTTGGTGGTGGAAGCGGAGGACACCTAATTATGGCAGGTGATGATATAGTCTACGCTTATGTGAAAGCATAAGAAGTTCATGGCTACCTATAGCCTGGGAACTGTATATGTGTAGCGAACATATATGAATGAGCATAAAATCTATAGGAAACTATAAATGTATGACAAAATACAACAAAATAACCATCTTATTCGGAAAATAAAAAGAACATACTTTCGCCTTTGGAAATATTGCGTTATAATTAAAGTATATTTATGATTATAACAAAGAGGAGGTGAAAGAATGATCAAATCGGTAAAAGTAAGATTATTACCGACAAAAGAGCAAGAAGAGTTAATGTTTAAATCAGTTGGGACGGCTAGATATGCATATAATTGGGGATTAGCTAAATGGCAGGAATTATATAAAGAGGGAGTAAAACCTAATAGTTATGCCATAAAAAAAGAATTCAATAATACTATTAAAACACAAGACAAATTTAAATGGTTATACGAAGTGAGTGCTAAAATTACTGCACAAGCATTTGATGATTTGCAGGATGCTTTTAATAACTTTTTCGAAGGAACGGCTAAATATCCTAAATTCAAATCAAGGAAAAAATCTAAACAATCATTTTATGTTAGATATGACAGGATGAATATAAAAAATAATACTGCTAATATAGAAAAAATAGGTAGAGTAAGGTTTACTACAAATTATAATATACCTAAGCTGAGAGCTTACGTTAATCCCAGATGCAGTTATGATGGAAAGTATTGGTACCTAACGTTTGGTTTTGAACAAGGCGAAAACCAAGTCGAGTTAAATCCCAATTTAAGTGTAGGTATAGACCTGGGCATTAAAGATTTAGCGGTGGTGAATTGTTTAGACGAACCAATAAAAAACATTAACAAATCAAAAGAGGTAAAAAGGTTAAAAAAGAAGATAAAAAGACTAAAAAGAAAATGCTCAAGAAAATATGAGATGAATAAAATCAATCTAAGCGAAGATGAAACAAATAAGGATAAAACGAATAATAAAAATAAAACGAATAAAGATGGTACCAGGTTTATAAAGACAAAGAATATAATTAAGTTAGAAAATGAAATAAGACTAATCCATAGAAAACTGACAAACATTAGAAATAATCATATACATCAAGCTACTAACAAAATAATTAAATTAAGACCCAAAAGGGTAGTAATAGAAAATTTAAATATCAGTGGGATGATGAAAAACAAATATTTGGCAGAAAAGATACAAGAACAAAAACTATATGAATTCATCAGACAGATAGAATATAAATGTAAATTCAACGGGATAGAACTTGTTAAAGCTGATAGATGGTTTCCATCAAGTAAAATGTGCTCTAATTGTGGAAACATAAAAAAGGATTTAAAATTAGAAGATAGGGTATATGTTTGCCAGTGCGGATTAGAAATAGATAGGGATAAAAATGCCAGTATAAACTTGGGGAACTATAAGGTATCATAAATTCACTTACAAGAATTATGATATTGTGTAGGATGCGTTGTATCCGAATTTAAGCCCTTGGACCGTTATATCAAACCAATGTAGCTTCTAAGTTTTAGTTTTTCCGATAATGAAAAACTAAAATTTGTGGCGAAATGGGATAGTATGAATAGGGAATTAAAATAAGGCTTATTTAATTTAAATAGATATGTTATATATTTATAGATTTTTATAGGTTTTATGCAACGGCGTGAGGTCGTAGGTTCAAGTCCTATCACTCCGACCATGTCGGGTGGTGGTATGGCATTTTAGGTGCTATGTATACCACCCGATTTTTTGTTTTGCTTTTTCGAGGGGTAGCTTGCTGCTACTCCTTTTTTTGTTTTTGGCGTATGGGCAAAATAGGTAAAATTATTAGATAAATATTCACACCGTATGTTATAGTAATATTAAGAAAAATTTAAAATGGTTTATAGAGAAATTTTGTTATCAGGATATTTTTGTTTGTATCGGGAGGGATGAAAAAGTGTCTAAAGGGGGCAATAATCATGCCGTTTAAAATAATAAGAAATGATATAACTAAGATGAAAACAGATGCCATAGTAAATGTCGCAAATATAAATTTACAGATGGGCGGAGGGGTCTGTGGGGCTATATTTAATGCGGCCGGACCGGAAAAACTCCAAAAAGAATGCAACAGTATCGGGAAAATAAATGTGGGAGAGGCTGTAATAACAGGCGGGTATAAACTTGATGCCAAATATATTATACATACCGTAGGGCCTATATGGAGGGGCGGAAATCATAACGAAGAAAACCTGCTCTATAGCGCATATAAATCTTCTTTGGATCTTGCCCTAAAGAACAATATAAGGTCCATATCATTCCCTCTGATATCCTCCGGGATATATGGATATCCGAAACATGAGGCTCTTAGAATAGCAGTTTCCGCAATAGGGGAATTTTTATTAAAACATGAAATGGATGTTTACTTGGTTGTCTATGGGAAAGATACGGTTCTGCTCAGTGAGAAGATATTCTTCAAGATTGAAAGGTATATAGATGACAATTATATAGAGGAAAAAGAGAGAAAATTAGAAGATTATGAATTGCAGGATGACTTAGAAATTCTATTTGAGGAATCATTTTTTGGAATAGAACATCCAAAGAAAAAAAGAAAACTTGAGGATGTTTTAAAACAAGCAGAAGAAACATTTTCGGAAATGCTCCTCCGGCTTATAGATGAAAAAGGCATGACCGATAT
>JALNXC010000146.1 GCA_023230535.1 Alkaliphilus sp.
AGTTTTCAAAGACCACTTTTTATTAGTTTATAGTTTACAGTGCACAGTTAGAAACTTGATTGATTACTATCTATTAACCGTCAACTACCAACTACTAACTATCAACTATCAACCGCCAACCGCTTCATTACAGTGACTTGTTAAGTATAGCACATTCTTAATATCACGTCAATGTTTTTTTCTATATTTTTAAAATACCCTAAATTATAGTATTATAAACCATATTGTTAAATATCCATTATTTTTCAAAAATAAAGACCCCCTTTTTTGTTCTGAGAGGGACCCTTATCATTTCATTTAATTATTTACTTCAGCCAACCTTAACTAGCTTTAACCTTATCATTTCTGATTAATCCGTCAATAATAGGAACTAAACAAGCCGCTACAAGGCCACCGGTAAATCCGTTATTATATAGGTCCATGCCCCCATGTAAATATGCTGTATTTACTACCGCTGTCATATGAACAACCCCTGCCACTATTCCCGCTTTCCATCCGTATTTTCCGGCAATCGGCGCTAATGTAGTTCCGAACAACGCGGCCAATACAGGGCCTAAGGCTCCGGGTGGAGGTATTGATGATCCCGGGATCAGCGAGAACAAGCTACTTGCTAAAAAGACTCCTATAAATATAGGTACAATATTTTTTGCATGTTTTCCAAATGCACCGAAGGCTATTATAGTGAAAATTCCACCGATATTTGGTCCGTTCAGCTCTCCTTTTGCTATTAAAACATATGCTGTGGACATAAGGCCTATTATGCCCATATTAACTAATGTTATTCCAAATCCGTCTAAAGTAGCAAAATCCGCATCTAAAGGGGCTCTCCCCGTCCTTTTTAATATATTTTTATATTCTGAAAAACTTTTATCATTTAAGATGTATCCTAAAATAATCATTGATATGAACATTATAGACAGATATATAGTGAATTCAAAGTTATATCCCTCGAGTCCTATTGACAAAGTTTCATGACCTCTTCCAAATGCCCTTAATACGGACATAAACAGGAACCCGGTCATTCCGGCCGTAAATCCTATATTATATAAACTAAAACCCTGATGAAACTTAGGAAAATGTGCTGCCATAGACGGTATAATGAATCCGGCTATAATTCCGGCCAAATTGCCTAAAATCATCCCTTGTACAAGCGGTAACCCTGCTCCGAAACTGATTTGACTTATTAATGGGCCTAACGCCGTTCCAAAAAAAGCTGCTGCCGAATATTTTTTAAAGCTTTCCTTTGTATATAGTGCATATAAATACGCTCCTAAATATATAGCCCAGATATTATAAATATTTTTCCCGAAGAGCGCAAAACCCGCTATTGTAAATATCGCCGCTATAGTAAGCCCATTCATTTCTACACGAGCAATTTTAGCAACAATTATCGAGGCAAGAGTTGTAAGTCCACAGTTGACTAAAGTAGCACCTATGTTTCCTATTACCATATAATCTGAAATAAGCACACTTCGTGCGACAATAATTTTACCTAGCCCACTTATAATCTCTTCCGTACTGTTGAAAAGAAAACCCGAAACTAATATAAGTGCAGCATAAAAAAACATAATTGCGTATTTTGTTGTTTCGTCAAGATCTGATTTATTAAAGGATTTAAAAAATCCTTTAGCATCCTGCTTTTCTGCCCGGCTAGAATTTTGCATATTATCCCTCCTTAATAATTATATAACTTTTTTTACCACTCCCTTTCGTTACCATATTAATCATAACCTAAATAAATGTATTTCTACTTATTATATAATAAGTTTTACATACATTCAAGCATTTTTTATGCCTTAAATCTTTAAGTTCTCTCGGTTATTATAAATTATAATATTACTTACCCGAAAAAATGCTAAATTATCAGAAAAAGCATAAAAATAATGTTTTAAATTAAAAAATGTGATTTGTTCTTTACAATGTTCTGAAAATAGTATAATATTTAGTACACGGTCAGAGTAGATATTATGCGTCAAGTGTTGTGGGATGGGAAGTTGGCCACAAACGAAGAATGATATTATCATTCGCGGCATAGTATCGCATCCACTGGCATATTAGAGAAAATCTTTCACCCTTTTCTTTTATGTGGACTCTTGTCCGGCTTAAGAGAAAGGAGGTGTAGATGATGAATAAACAGGAAAATATTTCAGTACGAAAAATTATAGCTAACAATAAGCTATCCACAAGGGCCTTGGTTCTGGCTGCTATATTTGCAGCTATGAATATTATACTTACAAGGGCCGGAGTCATTATGCTGTTTGGCGGCCTTGTGCGTCTCAGTTTCGGTAAGATTCCTTTGATTTTATCCGGATTGTTTTTAGGCCCATTAGCCGGAGCTTTTGCCGGCCTGGTAGGAGATGTGCTTGGGGTTATTATTAATTCCCACGGTGCCCCTATGATTCATCCCGGTTTCACATTGAGTTCTGTTTTAACCGGCGCAATACCCGGGATAATTGTTATTTTAAGTCGCAAGAATAGATCTTCCTTATTTAATGTGATCACTTCTAATATTATTGTGCTTATTTTAGTAAATCTTCTTTTGGATACCCTATGGCTTTCACAAATGTATGGAAATCCTTATGCAGTAGTATTCCAAACCAGGCTTATTCCTCACATTATTATCGCTGCAATAAATATTGTTGTGACCTATCCCCTACTTAAAAGCCTGATAAAGACAGGTCTGGCGTCAGACACCGTGAGGATTGCCTAAAATAGACAAAAACCATATTAAAACTCTAAAACCCTTGTTCAATATTGGACAAGGGTTTTAATAAAATAAATTGGAATATACTGCAAACATGCAATTTAAAATTTAAATAAAAATACTTCATTACAATATATTTTCTAACATAAAACCTTCCTTATATTTTATATGATTGATCAATACCCTGAGTTCCGCCGTTTCACTCAAGGCCGGCGCTTTATCTTCGGCTTCTAAATATTGTTCAAGCCTCGATAAAACTATATCAATATCATCCATTTCATAATGCTCTAAGAATAATTGCCATCTCTTTTTGGTGTTCTCCCATTTTTCATTGAGGCCTGATAACTGTTTCTTTGAATCGGACCACCTGTCATTTTCCACTGAAACATGTAGTTCCTTTACACTGTCCAAGAGCCCCTTACAGCTGGTATCAATATATCTATGTAACACAAAGGCACTCACAATAAAAATAATTAGAATAATTATTGTAACTATAACGGTACGCATAAAATCTCTCCCTAACCTATCTTCTCTTGTATATAAAAACTTCCATCAGATGACAAAGATGCAAAAAACACATCTTTTATACTGTCTATATCTTGTTTTTTAAGCTGATCCATCAACCACTTTTTATCATGTCCCGCCTTTTTAAGCTTGTTGTTATTCAATTTCCCGTCCGTAATCAATGTAACCGGCAATTCCTCTTCTTTTACCATAACTCCTATATCAGCCGTCTCTACAGGCCGTTTATCCGCTTTCGGTATTATGCTCATTTGCCCGTTTGTTTCCAAAATAGCATACTGCACATCATTTATATTAAAATAATCCTTATTCCTAAGGGCTTCTAAAAGATCATTTATATTAACCCTTAATCTATACATCTCTGATTGGTCTATTCTGCCCTTATGTATCAGTATGCTCGGTTTTCCACAGATGAAATCTCTGAATCCTTCACTTTTTAAGGAAAAATATGAGGCTAACACCTGTATGGATAAAAGTGCAATTATGGGAACAACCCCATTTATTAAGGGGATATCGGTATCCTCCATAGGTGTGGCGGCAAGGTCCGCAATCATTATCATTATTACGAGTTCAAAGGGCTGCATCTGTGCCACCTGTCTTTTCCCCATCATCCTCATAACTATTACTACTACCAAATACAGTACCAATGCCCTTATAAATACAATTACCATATTTTCACCCCGTAAATTTCTTTTCACATGACTTTATTATTTCTCTTTAATATTTTTTTATTAGTTTTAAATATGAAATTCCCACATAGCCTATTAATATATGTTATAATCATTCGTGTCAGCATTTTCTTAGGAGGTAATATAATGACAGTTTTAAAGGCCATAATATTAGGTATAATCCAAGGGCTTACGGAATTTTTGCCGGTCAGCAGTTCGGGGCATTTAGCTGTCGCCCAGCAACTTCTAAGGGTTCCGGAAGACCGAATTCTTTTCTTTACGATAATGCTTCATTTGGGTACCCTATTTTCAATATTTTTTGTTTATTCTAAAGATATAGCCATAATAATTGCAGAATTTTTTCGTTTAATCATGGAAGTTATTACGGGAAAGGGATTTAAAATTAACAATGAACACAGGAAATTAGGTATTTTTATAATTATAGCGACAATTCCAACAGGGTTGATAGGAATATTGTTCGGTAATATATTCGAAAGTTTCTTTTCATCTACGTTGATAATAGGTATCGCCTTGTTAATAACGGGGACACTTTTATGGACAGCGGAGAAATTCGGCTCCGGGAAACGCGATATTCAAGATATGCACTGGACTGATGCTACAATTGTAGGTATATTTCAAGGCCTG
>JALNXC010000147.1 GCA_023230535.1 Alkaliphilus sp.
TCCAAAGTACCTGCCGCCTCAATCTGCCCATAATTTATCAGTATAAACCTATCGCATACTTTTTCGGCGGTATCTAATATTATATAACATATATAGGGACATCATGGCATATTATTCCCTGTCACTCCTATAAAAAACTATTGTGTTAAAGAACATACAGAAATGTTTTATTCTTTGTCACTATTTTTTAGATTATATTAACTTCTAATGTAAAAAATTAATTAGTTAATTCCAATAACTGTTCCTTCAATATACCTAAATCAAGTTCAATAATCTCCCATATTAGATTCAAATTTATGCCCTCATAATCATGGACTATACGATTTCTTAATCCCCTCATTTTAAACCAAGGAATTTCTGAATGCTCCAGTATATATTCATTATCTAATTTGTTAACTAGTTCACCAATTTGGCTTAAATTAAACACACATGCTTCTACCATCATGTTATTATTTCTAAACCCGGTATAATCTACATTATTGGTATATTTCAACACGGAATCTATATAATTAATTATTTTTAGAATAGTCTTCTGACTTTTCATATATGATTATACCCCCGTCCTCAATTTTTCGTATTATTAAAGAATCCGATTCAACATGAGATTTGTCAATTAAATCTATATTTACCCCTAGGGCATCAACAAGAATTTCAAGTAATCCAACAAAATCAAGTCCTTTTAATTTTCCATTTGTATCAATATATAAATCTATATCACTTTTTTCAGTAACCTTGCCTTGCGCATACGAACCAAATAATACCGCCTTATAAACCGGATATTTTCTTAATATCGGAATTATCTTTTTCTTTATTGTTTCAATTGAAACAACATTAGAAACCATTATATTCAACCTCCTTGAAACATTTAAAAATTAATATATGTATTTATTATATCATGAAGAAATAATATGTTTATAATTTTTTTTAGCCCCTTATATATTAGCCCCTTATATATTAGCCCCTTATATATTAGCCCCTTATATATTAGCCCCTTATATAAATGTACATGTTGAAGACACGGTCCCCTTTTACTATGAGATAAATTAATTGAATATGTTATAATACCTATAGATGCATAAATGATGAGGTGAAAAAATGTTAACAAATGCTGAACAAAGAAAAGCTGCAAGAGAGTTCGCTAAAAAATGGGAAGGTATTGGATATGAAAAGGGCGACAGTGCAAGATTCTGGCTTTCCCTTTTAAATGAGGTATATGGAATCGAACGTCCAACTGACTTTATTCGATTTGAAGATAAGGTAAAGATGGATAATACGAGTTTTATTGATGGTTACATACCTTCAACACATGTCCTGATTGAACAAAAAGGAATAGATAGGGACTTACGTAAACCTATCAGACAATCTGATGGCACCCTTTTAACGCCCTTCCAACAAGCAAAAAGATATTCAGCAGAACTTCCTTATTCAGACAGGCCTCGTTGGATTATAACTTGCAATTTCAAGGAGTTTTATATCTACGATATGGAGAACCCATCAGGTGAACCTGAAATTGTCCTTTTGAGTAAGTTAGAAAAAGACTATTATCGTATGTTCTTTTTAGTAGATGAAGGCGATGTTAACATAAAAAAAGAAATGGAAATCTCTATACAGGCGGGAGAACTTGTAGGATTGTTATACGATGCTTTGTTGAAAGAATATCAACACCCTGAAGACGAAGAAACGCTAAAAAATTTGAATATTCTATGTGTACGTTTGGTTTTTTGCTTATATGCAGAAGATGCAGGCCTTTTTGGAAAACATGGAATGTTTCATGATTATTTAGAAAAATACAAAGATAGTAATTTTCGTGTTGCTCTTATCAGATTATTCGAAATTTTAGACAAAAAACCTGAAAAAAGAGATCCTTATTTAGAGGATGAATTAGCAGCCTTCCCATATGTAAATGGAGGATTGTTTGAAGATAAAAATGTTGTTATCCCAAGAATTAATGATGAAATTATAGATATCATTTTGAATAAAGCAAGTGCCAATTTTGATTGGAGTGAAATCAGCCCAACCATATTTGGTGCTGTATTTGAAAGCACCTTGAACCCTGAAACAAGAAGGTCAGGTGGAATGCATTACACTTCTATAGAAAATATTCATAAAGTAATTGAGCCACTATTTATGAACGATTTAAGAAAAGAATTTGAAAAGATAAAGGCTTTAAAAGTAGTAAAGATAAGAAATAGAAGACTTGAGCAATTCCAGGATAAATTATCAACCTTTAGATTTCTAGATCCGGCGTGTGGTAGTGGTAACTTCCTCACTGAAACATATCTCTCTCTTAGAAGACTTGAAAATGAAATATTAAAACAACGCCTAGGAATTCAAATTATTATAGGCAGTTTTGATATAGAAGATTATAATCCTATCAAAGTGTCTATTGACCAATTTTATGGCATTGAAATTAATGATTTTGCCGTGACCGTTGCGAGGACGGCTCTTTGGATAGCAGAATCCCAAATGATGCAAGAAACTGAAGACATTATTGAGGCACACATAGAATACCTTCCCATAGAAAGCTCTGCAAATATTGTTGAGGGCAATGCGTTGAGAATGGATTGGAATGAAATAGTGCCTAAAGATAAATTAAACTATATTATGGGAAATCCGCCCTTCGTGGGCGCTCGGTTAATGGACAAAAACCAAAAAGACGATATTCATTTTGTTTTTAGAGAAGACTGGAAAAATTCCGGAAACTTAGATTATGTTTCTTGCTGGTTTAAGAAATCTGCAGACTATATAAAAAATACTGATATCGGGGCAGCTTTAGTTGCAACAAATTCTGTTGCTCAAGGTACTATGGTAGGAGATTTATGGAAGCCCTTATTTGACGAAGGTGTTGTCTTCAATTTTGCCCATAGAAGCTTCCAATGGGATAGTGAAGCAACCCAGAAAGCCCAAGTCCATGTCGTTATTATTGGATTTAGCATGATTGAAAAAAAGGAGAAGTATATTTATTCAGGGCAAAACATCAAAAAAGTGGATAAAATAAATGCTTATCTAGTAGAAACGCAAAATGTATTTGTTGAAAGCAGGACAACCCCCTTATGTAATGTCCCGGAAATAGGTATTGGAAATAAACCTATTGATGATGGAAACTATTTGTTTACGGAAGAAGAGATGAAAAAATTTATCGAAATTGAACCACAAAGTAAGCCTTGGTTCAAATTCTGGTATGGTTCACGTGAATTCATTAATAAAGAACCAAGATACTGTTTATGGTTAGGAGATTGTCCACCACATATATTAAGACAAATGCCTAAATGCTTAGAAAGAGTAAAAGCTGTTAAAGCATATAGATTAGCAAGTAAAAGTGAAGGAACAAGGAAATTAGCTGAAAAACCAACAAGATTCCATGTAGAAAATATGCCTGATAGTGATTATTTGTTAATACCAAGTGTCTCATCCGATAGTAGAAAATATGTTCCTATCGGATTTATGTCAAAAGAAATACTCTCATCAAATTTAGTATTAATAGTACCAAATGCTACTTTATATCATTTTGGGATATTGACTTCTAATGTACATATGGCATGGATGAGAACAACATGTGGCAGACTTGGAAATGGATATAGATATTCTAAGAATATTGTTTACAATAATTTCCCATGGCCTAGTCTCACAGACGAATACAAGAAAGAGATTGAACACACCGCCCAAGCTATTCTAGATGCTAGAAATTTATATCCGGAATCAAGCCTGGCAGATTTATATAATGAACTTACTATGCCGTCTGAGCTCCGAACAGCCCATCAAAGGAATGATAAAGTGGTTATGGACGCCTACGGTTTTAATTGGCGAAAAATGACAGAATCGGAATGCGTAGCTGAATTAATGAAAATGTACAAAAAATTAACCAAGACCTAAAAATACAAAATATTCAAATTGTGTTTATTAAACATTCAATATTTAATGATTTCTATAAGAATGTGTAGGAAAAAGTATACGGAGTGTAAAAAAATATCAAAATACTATAACATGAAAGATATTAAATTTGCATTCATAGAAAATATGAGAATTTAGAGACAGAACTAACTGAAATATTTTTTGACACAATGAAGGAAGATAGTATCCCTATAAGAAAACACCCGGGATTAAGAGGGCACCCTCCATGACCGTTTCTCCTTTTGAGAATTATCACTAATGACTAAATGATCCATCCCTCCTCCGCTTTTGGGCTTTATTTTTTGAAAAGGGCCACAGTAACTCTTGTCCCCATGGTTCTGTCCTTATAGTTCATATTGAGTATAATCTTTCATTCCTGCATAGTATTTTTTCGCGTTCCCATTTATTTATATTATAATTTCAAAATGAACTTTATTTTCAAATTTAATTATGTAGTGGATATGCTTATAATAGATATCTTTTCCACAACACCTCTTAAATTTCTTTTCGCTCCCACATGAGCACTTTTCATTTCTACCAACGATTTTTATATTATCCCTTTTTCTTTGGGTGATTTGTTCTTCTAACTTAAACATAACTAGCAGTTTATCTGAATTAGATACAAAATAATCTAATAATTTAAA
>JALNXC010000148.1 GCA_023230535.1 Alkaliphilus sp.
CATAAATAACATGGAGGACATCCGTTCCCAATCAAATTTGGCAATAAAATTGACATTACTGGTAGCTATTCCAATCACCTTTGTATATGCTATTTTTGGTAATCATATTGCACAACTTATATACAATCAGCAGGATGTAGGAAAATATTTAACTATAGCAAGTTATTCGGTTATATTTTTATGTATGCAACATACCCTGTCAGGTATTTTGCATGGTATGGGAAAACAAGTATTAAATACAATCAATTATTTACTTGGAATATTGATTCAGCTTTATTGCACATACTTTTTGATCCCGAATCCTAAATATGGAATAAACGGTTTCTTTATAGGATATATCCTCTCGGCATTTGTAATTTTTATGCTGAATATGATCACTTTAAAACGAATAATCAATATGAGATTTTTTATAATAAAATCATCAATTAAAGCAACTATATGCTCTGTTTTTATGATAATACTGATGTTTTATAGTTATAGGGCATCTTTTTTAATCACAAATAGTAACCTTCTAAGCACTTTATTTGCTACAATACTGGGTTTTATACTATATTTAATTTTATTATCCGTAACTAATGCCTTAGACATCAGACAAATTATAAAAACCATCCCATCACTCAGGTCCCAAATATAACCGGAACAAATTTTTGAATATTTCCCCGGGAATACATAAATTATACCGGTTAATTTTTTTCTATTTTAAAAAATAAATCTTCCAATATTGGAAGACCCGTAAAATAAATCCAAGATGCCGTTAACCATAAAATTCACATCCTAGCCTCTCTTTTAGGTGGGTGACACATTTTATTTTTTCGAAGTCCACTCAGAGATGGCTTTCCGTCAAAATAAAAATATAATCTCCCGGATGTATATTGTAGGTTGAATTTTAATAGGTCTTACGAACATCTCAGAATTTTTTTATATTCATATTTTCTTATATATATTATACACTAAAACCTTATTTTTATAAAGTGAAATTTTTGCCTATAAAGCTTATTAACACTCTTCTTCTCTGTATTCTGCAATACACCTGTCAATTTCTTCTTCATTTAGTGTTTCTTTATCCAGGAGATTTTTAGCTACCATACCAATTAGTCCCAGATCTTTTTCTATAAGTATTTTAGTTTCATTATATAAATTTCGCATTTTTTCCTTGCTGATTTTGATTAACTTATCACCTGTTATGCCTTGATGCCCATATAATATATCATAGTTAATCATACCGATTTCCTCGCTCATACCGAATTGCTTAATCATAGCAACCAATAGTTCCGTCGCTTTTTGGATATCGTTGCTTGCACCGGTGGTAATATTATCCTTGCCAAATGTCAATTCCTCTACAATCCTACCTGCCAGTGCAATTTTAATATTATTTATCATTTCTCTTTTGGTCCTATACATTTTATCCGGGGGTATATTCATACTAAATCCCCCAACACCTTTTGTACTCGGAATAATAGTTATCTTTGTAACCTTATTTTCAGGACAGAGCAATTTGGTGACAACGGCATGACCCGCTTCATGATAAGCAGTAATCTTTCTGTCTATATTTCTGATATTACTTCTGTCCTTTTTTTCATCTCCTGCAATTACCGTATAAAATGCCTTGTCAATATGAAAGTTAGAAATAGATTCGGCATTCTCTCTTGCCGCATTAATTGCGGCCTCATTCATGAGACTTTCCAGCTTTGCCCCACTAAAATATACTGTTTGCTCTGCTATATGTTCTAGATTAACATCAGGAGCAATCGGCCTGTCCCGGCTATACAATTCTAAAATTTCATATCTGGCTTTTAAATCCGGTAATCCGATTTCAATTTGCCTATCAAATCTTCCCGATCTTAAAAGTGCTTCATCTAACATATCTAATCTGTTAGTAGCCGCTATAACGACAATACCTTCATTTCCTTTAAAACCCGACATTTCTGTCAGAAGAGCGTTCAAGGTTCTATCAGACTCATCACTGCTACCCAGGCCGCGATCCCTTTTTTTACCTATAGCATCTATCTCATCTATAAATATAACACATTTTCCCTTTTCTTTAGCTTTTTTAAATAATGTTCTTATCCTTCCGGCTCCAAGCCCCGCATATACTTGTACAAAATCAGAACCCGACACCGCTAAAAAATCCACCCCTGCTTCTCCCGCTAAAGCCTTCGCCATAAGAGTTTTACCTGTTCCGGGAGGTCCATACAGAATTATCCCTTTTGGCATCCTGGCCCCATATCTCTTGTACTTTTGCGGGTTTTTTATAAAATCCACAAGTTCCATAATATTCTCTTTCGCCTCTTCATTACCCGCTATGTTATTAAATTTTATATTAGAATCTTTTTGCGTTGAAAATTCTATGCTTGACATTTTGTCATATTCTTTAGAAGCTTGTTGCGAACCATTTTTTGATAAATAAATTATTATACCTGCAAAACTGCCAATCATTACAACAGTAAAAATAATCTGCCCGGTGGAATACTGTCCGCTTACTTCCTTTACCTCTATATTTTTTGTTAACATGCTCTCCTTAAAACCGTCTATCCTTGGATTGTCCGTTTTAAACCGTTGCCCATCATTAAACTCTCCTTTTAGTTGGGCAGAATCCGATATATATATGGATTTAATTTGATTGTTATTGACTTTTTCTAAAAATTCCACATAAGAGATTTCACATACCGGTTTTTTAAACTTTATATCATAAGTAATCAACGAAATAATTAACGCTACAATTGATATTAAGACAATAACCCCCAAGGCCCTTCTGTTTTTTTTGCTAATTTTTATTTTTAACATAAAAAAAACCCCTTTAATTTCTAAATTTAAAATTTAATATGTATAGGGTGGTTTATTTAATATATTAACATAACATCGGTACTGTGTAAAGCTTAAAGGCATTTTACCATAATCAACCTTTAAATGTTTATAAACATTTAAATCGGGATACCGATTTACTAGCATCCCGTTAGATTGTAACCCTGTTATAAATTTAGCCCTGTGCACGTTCTACTGCAACTGCCTCTTTCCTTTTATTATCTAAGTAGGTTAAAAAATCTTCTTTGCATTTAATATGTTCCTCATATTCACTTTCTCCGATTGTTCCCTTTTCTTTACATTCTTTCAATATAGTTATCATCTGTATAGATAATTTTTCCAGCTGATTTTCAATATTTTCAAATCTTTCCTTGGCTACTTTCTTATAAAGCTGCAATTTCTCCCCTCCGTCCGTTTATATACTTTTCCGTACTAAATAAATTTTATGCTTTAATTAAAGAAATAATGCCACGATTAAAATATATTGCCCTTCATTAGAAAATTATCGTATTTATAATTGATTTACGTATATGCACCTATATATTCATTATAAACATTTATTCAAATCTTTTCAACATTTATTTCCAATCATCTTTATATTTTCATAACTAATCGAAAGCTTTGCATAAATACCCAAATATATTACATCAATACTTGGCATTTAATTAAAATTTCTTGAATTATAAACCAATTATCATGTGAAAAACTTACTCTGTTAATATGAAAACAAATATTCTTTTAACTTCCCGAATCTACATCTACCCATTAAACTGTTTTACCGGTTGCTGCAAATTCAATTTCATATGAAATAAATTTCATTTAACATGTGATCCCCCCCTGTAAATATTTATTTGAACACAAAAACAATTTTATAGAATAACTTGCAAAATTTTCGTTATCTTTCTCAAGGAATATAAAATATTACAGATAAAATTTGATTTCATAAATATCTAATAATAATTTCTACGCCATGTTAAAAAAATCCTTCTTTCTGTTGTATAAATATAAAAATTTCCTGAGCTATTGTGGAAAAATAAAACAACTGTAAAAAAATTATAATATCAGCACTGTTTATCTCAGTGCGCTATTTATTTTAGTCATTGACATGGTATTCGTAACATAGTATTATAACTATAGGTGAGGGGGCGTAGTTCAGTTGGGAGAATGTTTGACTGGCAGTCAAGAGGTCAGGGGTTCGAATCCCCTCGTCTCCACCAAGAAAGACCTTACAACTTTAACGGTTGTAGGGTCTTTGTGTTTTTTGCTATAAATGTGATTTGTTAGTTGTGTGTTAGTTGTAAGCATGTTTTTATGTATTCTCATACATCTTTAATAAATTTATTTTTGACGTTTTTTTGACGAAACAAAAAAGTCCGGTATTACTGGGCTTTTTCGCATTTCAGGGCAAAAATCAAGGCGGTTTTTTTTATTTTCTCCGGAAATATAGCGTTATAAAACACAACCGGCTTATGTTGCATCCCCACCTTTCGTGAAAAGGTATGAGGCATCATGAAAAGATGCAACCACCAAGATGCCCCTGATTTCCTTTGAACAATCACAGTCGCCCTGTTAGATTTTCTTTAGGACAAAAGCACTGAATCCGTTTCCATTTGCACACCTGAGGATTCTTTAAATCTTCGGAG
>JALNXC010000149.1 GCA_023230535.1 Alkaliphilus sp.
AATTTGTCTATTCCCTTTGGTCATGCAAATTTGGTTCTCGTTGCGTTTGACCTACCATCGATTTGTTGCTCCTCTTAGTCGCACAAATCGGGTTAGGTCATAAAAAAAGAGACTTCTCGAAGAGTCTCTCTGTTTAAAAAGTTATAAGTATATGTTTTCCAAGTTTTGTTATAAGGTTTGATAATCAGGCAGCCATCTTCGAAATGGTAAATCTATATCTATTTTTTTGTATGCAAAATAACCGGCGCTGTAGAGGTAAAAGCCCCAGTAAAAGCTAAAGTAATAGACATTAAATTTACATTTATTCGATTTTAGACATATCATTCTGATCAACCTTCCTCGGGTTTTGATGTATCCGGCACATTTTTTAATGAATTGCAATGATTTTATTTATTTCCTTCATTAGTTCTTCAAATTTTTCCGGTTTCAGGGATTGAGCACCATCGGAGAGTGCATTTTCAGGATCATTATGAACTTCGATTATGAGGCCATCCGTGCCTATTGCAATAGCGGCTTTGGATAAAGGTGTAATCATAGACCATTTGCCCGATGCATGGCTGGGGTCTATTATTATAGGCAAGTGGCTGAGCTCCTTGATTGCAGGAACCGCACTTATATCCAAAGTATTTCTCGTATATGTTTCAAATGTTCTTATGCCTCTCTCGCATAAAATAACCTTTGCATTTCCTTCCGCCATTATATATTCCGCCGACATAAGTAATTCCTCAATAGTTGCGGACATTCCCCTTTTTAGCAATATAGGTTTATCAGATTTTCCGGCTCTCTTTAAAAGGGGGAAATTTTGCATATTTCTTGCGCCGATCTGAAGTATGTCCGCATAGGATTCTACAATATCGAAAATTTCAGTACACATAACTTCCGTAACTATGGGCATACCCGTTTCTTCTTTAGCCTTTTTTAATAATTTTAAACCCTCTTCTCCCAGTCCCTGGAAGCTATAAGGTGATGTTCTGGGTTTATATGCTCCGCCCCTCAAAATATGAGCACCTAAAGCTTTTACACTCCTGGCTATACTCATAATCTGTTTTTCGCTTTCCACGGAACAAGGGCCGGCCATGATTGAAATATTTCCTCCGCCGATTTTTATACCGTCAACATCTATAATAGTATCCTCCGGATGGAATAATTTATTAGCAAGCTTGAATGGATGTTGCACCTTAAGTACTCGTTCCACATTTTTATTCGCTTCTATCTGCCTTAAATCAATTTTGGTCGTATCGCCTACCAGCCCAAATATGCAATAGTTTTCTCCCTGTGTTTTATGCGGGATACATCCCATTTTTTCTAATTTTTTTGCCATTTTTTCAATTTCCGTCTCGGGTGTACCTGCTCTCATGACAACCACCATTTGTATTCCTCCTTTAATTTTTTATTTGCTCTATTGTGCCGGCAGACAGCGGCATATTTAGTAAAAATAACCGGTACAATGAATAAAAAAAAGAGACTCCTCGAAGAGTCTCTCTGTTTAAAAAGTTATATGTATATATTTTTCAAATTTTATTATAAAATTTGATAATCGGGTAGCCATCTTCGATATGGTAAATCTATATCTATTTTTTTGTATGCAAAATAACCGGCGCTATAAAAGTAAAAGCCTCGGTAAAAGTTAAAAAAATAGATATTAGATTTGCGTTCATTCGATTTTGGACATACCATTTTAATCAACCTTAATTTAAAATATTTTCTAAACATTGGAATTTGTTTTGAATTATACTATAGTATATTCTATAAAATAATCAGTGTCAACAATAATTTTCAAAAAACCTATTTCAAGAAAATATTTTTAATTTTTGAAATGTTTTACAATGAATCTTTCCGAAATTGGTATAAAGAATTTGAACAAAAAGAAGATCTTCATAAGGATTTTATTTGCTAAGATAAAATCTCTTGTGCGGTCGTATGCTTATATCCATATCTTGCAGAAATTACACTCATTGTCTGTAGACTTTTTATATGCATGCAAATATAATACTGTTGATTGGAGGCTCAACAATGGATATCATAAAAGTTTTCGGAACAAATCTTAGAAAGTACAGGAATGAACTTGGCGTCTCTCAAGAAAAATTTGCCGAAATGTGTGGTCTTCACAGAACCTATATCAGTGATATTGAACGTTTTCAAAGGAGTATTGCACTTAATAATGTGCAAAAAATAGCTGATGCTCTTGGTATTGATACTTATAAACTTTTTTTAGAGGATAAATCATGAATTATACTATTAGAAATAAAGATATCGAAGAATATAATGAAAGTTATTCATATTCTTTCCCCAAGTACACATCCCAGCTTATTAATTGGGCCAACCAAAATGCTCGGGGAACACGCCCGTTTGTCGTAGGACAAATGTCTGAGCTGTTTCCGGAATTTGTGGACTCCGGAGAGAAAATGACAATTGACGGTTGGAAAAAATGGTATACAAAACGTTATCCGGAAGCATTTGATAAAGCAACACAAAAAATATACGCCCAGGTTAATAATTTAAGGAATGCTATTCCCTTCATCGATGAAGAAATGATCGGGAGATGGGTTGAGAACCTGATAATTCATAAGACATTCAATGGTTTTTATGTGCAAAAGGCAATTTTTGCCTCCCTTGCTGAAAGGAATAATACAAGCTATCGACTTGCCACACCGAATGAAGAGTCTGAAGGCATTGATGGCTATGTGGGGAATGTGCCATATTCAGTGAAACCGAATACATATAAAACGATGGGCCGGCTCTCCGAAATAATCAACGTCAAAATGATCTATTACACCAAAACAAAGACAGGGTTAAAAATTGAGGTGGAGGATTAGTTCAATGGCAAGTGAACGTATATTAAACAATTATTATAATATAGGGGGTTTTAATAAACCGATACGAATCGGATACATGATGAAAATGATTCGTGATCTAAAACCCCTTACAGAAGAAGAATGGAGAATATGGTACTTATCCAACATGCATGATGAAAAATATTTGGATCGCCTTGCATTTGAAATGCAGCAATCTATTTCCACGCAGTATAATGTCTCGCATGGTGATTGCCTTGATTATATTTATGATGTTATGTTTAGGCGTACATTTCTGGGCTATAACAAGGAAAAACAGGCTTTGGCTATTCTCAGAGATATTATAGCGCCACATGTGGAAGAAGCCCCGGAGAAATGGGATACGGAATATTTCATAGACTTCTACGTTTATGGCAAAAACGGTGAATTGATAGGTATTCAACTTAAGCCGGAAACATTCTATATGGGGCATTATCAATATAAGGTCGATATTCGGGGTAAAATGCAAGCATTTTGCCATGAACAAAATGCAGTAGCATATGTCTTGAAATATGTTGTTAATTCCGGAAATGATCGCATTACTTTTTCCAATGCCGAAATAATTGATGAAATCAAAGGATATTTATAAATAGAGAGTGCATAGCCGCAGTAGCCATGCACTTTTTTTATTCATATTTGCAGTAAATTATATTTTCCTCAAAAGTCACCGATTCAATTCTATCAATCTTAATTGCGGTCTCCTGCCTGGTTTTAACGGGAAAACCATGCGGGATATTTGTGTAGCATTTAGATTTTTTATCTTCGCTTAACTCGGAAATAAAGATCAAATGATTAGCTATTCTTGTTTCAATAATTTGATTTAAAAATTCATATTGGTCGGCAATATTTTTCATCGCAAGCTCAGCGATTTCCAAATCTATTTCAACCCCGTAACTATTTCTTTTTGTTGCCATACATGCTAAAGTGGTGGTCCCAAGTCCGGCAAATGGGTCAAGTACGGTATCTCCTTCTACTGAGTACATATTTACCAACCTATACGGAATTTCAAACGGGAAGGCCGCACTTCTTGCTCTACTTGTCTTTGAAGCCGATATTGTTTGTGATGTCCCTTTGATATCCCAAAGGTCAGAAAACCAAACATTCCGTTCTTCCCAGAAAAACGCGCTTTTTTGTCTCAACTTTTTTTCTTCGCCCTTAAATACGCGCTTGCCGCCTTTTCTAAACACTAAAATGTATTCGTGTTCGTAAGTTACATAAGCGCCTGCCGGGTACATACCGGAACCCATAAATTTGGTGGGGGAATTTGATTGCTTTCTCCAAAGAATATCCGGCAAAACAGAATATCCCATATTTAAAAACTTGTTTATGATTTTTGTATGATTTGAAAAAAGCTGGAAGTTATTGTTAATTGTTCTTGTTGCATCGCCGATGTTAATACATACAAATCCATTATTGGCAAGAACCCTATCACACTCTTCCCAAACTTCGTCTAACAATCGATGCATTTTGTTAAATGCAGCTATTCCTTCTTCGGATTCTATATCAAATGCAATTTCGGAGTTCTGATTAGAAAACATCTGATCCCACATTTTAATCTTCGGATATGGAGGCGAGGTTACAATCAAATTAATTGATCCGTTTTCAATGCTAGC
>JALNXC010000150.1 GCA_023230535.1 Alkaliphilus sp.
CGTTACTTATGGAACAAATAATGAATTCGGTTTTGATTATTTAAGGGACAATATGGTAATAAATATAGATGATATGGTCCAAAGAAAATTAAATTATGCTATAGTAGATGAGGTAGACAGTATTTTGATCGATGAAGCCAGAACACCCCTCATCATCTCGGGACAGGGTGAAAAATCTACCGAACTATATTTTGCCGTAGATCGATTTATCAGGTTCTTGAAAAAGGAGGCAGACTTTACTATAGATGAAAAGGCAAATTCTGTCACTCTTACAGAAGAAGGTGTCACAAAGGTTGAAAAACATTTTGGGATAGAAAATCTTTCGGATATCTCAAATATGGAGCTTTCCCATCATGTCAACCAAGCATTAAAAGCGCATAATCTGATGAAGCGGGATATAGACTATGTTGCAAAAGATGGGGAAATCATCATAGTGGATGACTTTACGGGAAGACTCATGTTAGGACGCCGTTATAGCGAGGGATTGCATCAAGCTATAGAAGCCAAAGAAGGATTGGAAGTACAGAGAGAGTCCAAAACCTTGGCAACTATCACATTCCAAAATTACTTCAGAATGTATGATAAGTTAGCGGGAATGACCGGTACGGCTAAAACAGAAGAGGAAGAATTTATAGCTATTTACAATATGGACGTTGTTGAAGTCCCGACCAATATGCCCATAGTAAGGGATGATGCATCGGATTCCGTATATAAATCGGAACAGGGAAAAATAAATGCCATGATTGAGGAGATTGAAGAGAAGTATAAGAAGGGGCAGCCCGTTTTGGTAGGTACCATATCTATAGAAAAATCCGAGGGGCTCTCCGGGGCATTAAAAAGAAAAGGGATTCCTCATGAGGTTCTGAATGCCAAACATCATGAGAGGGAAGCCGAAATAGTCGCACAAGCCGGGCGCAAGGGTGTTGTCACTATTGCTACCAACATGGCAGGCCGGGGTACCGATATTATTTTAGGTGGTAACCCTGAATTTTTAACAAAACGCGAGCTGAAAAAACAAGGTTACGATGACGAAGTTTTGTCCATTGTGACAGGCTATAGTGAGATTGCGGGCGAAGGGATTATCGATGCCAAAGAACAATACGAAGAGGTTTTTAGAAAGATAAAAGAGGAAACGGACAGAGAGCATGAGGAAGTAAAAGAATTAGGCGGATTGCATATTGTAGGTACGGAGAGGCATGAGGCGAGAAGGATAGATAATCAGCTCAGGGGCCGTGCCGGACGTCAGGGGGACCCGGGGTCGAGCAGATTTTTTATATCTTTGGAAGATGACTTAATGAGGATTTTCGGCGGGGACCGAATGTCGGGTTTAGTGGACAGAATGGGCCTTGAAGACGATGAGGCTATCGAACACAGGCTTTTGACAAATTCCATTGAGAATGCACAGAAGAAAGTGGAAGGAAGAAACTTCGGTATACGTAAACATGTATTACAATATGATGATGTGATGAATAAACAGAGGGAAGTTATATATGGAGAGAGGAAAAAAGTGCTCGAAGGCGAAAATATGAGGGATCATATTTTCGGGCTGACAGAAAATATTATAGACAGAGCGATAAAGATATATACGGCGGATGCCGGGTATCCCGAAGAGTGGGATTTGGACGGTTTAAAATATTATCTAGGTAATATATTTTTGTCCTTTGATATGTTTGACCCTGCGAATGTTGGGGATTTCACTCTTGAAACTCTGAAACAACAGATAGTTGATGCGGCTAATAATATATATGAGAAAAAAGAACAGGATATCGGTTCAGAACGTATGAGGGAGATAGAAAGGATAATTTTACTTCAAGTTATTGATGTAAAATGGATGGATCATATAGATGCGATGGATCAATTACGTCAGGGCATCGGTTTGAGAGCTATAGGCCAGGAGGATCCTGTGAGAGCATATCAGGTTGAAGGATTTGATATGTTCCAAAATATGACAAACAGCATACAGGAAGATACCGTAAGATATTTATTCAGTATAGAAAAAGAGGTTACTGTTGAAAAGAAACAGGTAGCAAAACCTATAGATACGGTTCCTGAAGGGGGAGCGAGCAATGCCCCTATACAGAAAAAGGACAAAATAGGGCGCAATGACCCTTGCCCTTGTGGAAGCGGTCTTAAATATAAAAAATGTTGCGGGAAATAATGGGGTGTTAGAATGCTTAATTTGGATATTTATAGACAGCAGGTTTTTAGGCTCAGGGACGATATTGATAAAATGAGGGGTGCACTTTGACATCGACAATTTAATATTATCGAGTAAGGAATTAGAAAAATTGATGTCGAAGGAAGATTTTTGGGAAGACCCCCAAAAAGCACAGGATATTTCCAAACGAGCCAAGATGCACAGAGATAAAATAGAACAATATAAAAAATTGATTATAGAACTTGAAGAGTTGGAAACCATGATTCTTTTTATTGAAGAAGGGGACGATAGTTTCGCGGAAGAATTAATTGAGGGAATAGGTAACCTTGAAAATAAGATAGAAGATATAAAAATAGAAACCCTTTTAAAAGGCGAATATGATAGATGCAATGCTATCATTTCCATACATGCGGGTACCGGCGGGCTTGACGCACAGGATTGGGCACAGATGCTGCTTAGGATGTATACCAGATGGGCAGAGGGGAAGGGCTATGAAGTTAAAATGTTGGATATATTGACGGATACCGAGGCGGGGATTAAAAGTGTAACACTTCTAGTATCGGGTATAAATGCCTATGGATATTTAAAGTCCGAAAAAGGGGTTCATAGAATAGTCAGAGTATCTTCCTATGATTCCTCCGGCAAAAGGCATACTTCTTTCGCTTCCGTAGATGTTATGCCGGAAGTGGACAGTTCCGTGGATGTTTCTATCAATCCGAACGATATTAGAATCGATACCTATAGAGCGAGCGGTTCCGGCGGACAGCATGTCAATAAGACTGATTCCGCCGTCAGAATAACTCACCTGCCTACGGGTGTGGTGGCCCAATGCCAAAGTGAGAGATCCCAACATATCAATAAGGATACGGCCATGAAAATGCTTGTGAGCAAGCTTGTGGAATTGAAAGAGAGTGAGCAGAAAGAACGTATTGAAGATTTACAGGGGAAATACAATCAGATCGCATGGGGAAGCCAAATACGTTCATATGTATTTAATCCCTATAGTTTGGTCAAAGATCATCGCACCGATGTGGAGGTCGGTGATATACAGGGTGTGATGGATGGGGACCTGGATATATTTATAAATGCATATCTCAATAAGAGACTCAGTCAGTGAACAGATAAAGGGAGCAGCTTTCGGGTCGGCTCCTTTTTTTATGTGGGAATTGTTTTGGCAAAATATATGAATGGAGGCCCGAAATTTTATAGAAATATATTCTATGGGTGATATTTCGGATATTCGGGTATTTAATATTTATATTGGGTTTTCAAATATGTTGTTATAACACGGCAGCAAAATTATGTTAGAATATAGATGTGCAAAAAGAGGAAAAATATCGGGCAGGTGCAATCATGAATTGTATTGACATTTTAAATCAAAAAGAGTTAGAAAATATAGCCGAGAAGTTAGGCGAATTAGTCGATAGCGGCGATATTATTTGTATGGTCGGGGACCTTGGGGCGGGTAAAACAACATTTATTCAGGCTCTTGCAGTAGGTTTGGGTGTGGAGGATTGTGTGACAAGCCCCACTTTTGTATTGATCAACGAATATGACGGGCGAATTCCCCTGTACCATTTCGATGTTTATCGTATCAACCATATCGGTGAAATGGAAGACCTGGGATATGAAGAATATTTCTACGGTGACGGTGTTTGTGCAATAGAGTGGGCGGATTTGATAGAGGACATTCTCCCACATAATCATTTGCGGGTTGAAATCAGGATAACAGGTATAAAAACCAGGCGGATTTGTTTTGCCGGTACGGATGATTATTATGACGGAATGATAAAGGAGTTGTTGAAAAAGTGAAACTGCTGGCATTAGATACGTCATCCTTAACAGCTACGGTGGCATTATTAGATGATGATAAATTGATGGGGGAGTATACACTGAACCATAAAAAGAACCATTCTCAAAAATTGATGCCCATGATAGAGGAATTATTGAACAGTTGCAGCACTAAACCGAATGAAATCGATATGTTTGCCGTATCCCTGGGCCCGGGTTCATTTACGGGGCTGAGGATAGGGATTGCAACCATGACTGCTATGGCACAGGCATTGGATAAAGAAGTGGTAGGGGTTTCTACTTTGGAAGCGTTGGCTTATAATCTGTTTAATATCAAGGGATTGATCTGTCCCATCATAGATGCCCAAAGAGATTTAGTATATACCGCCCTCTACCGGTGGACAGACGGTGATATGGATGAACTTATGAAACAACAGGTTATTGATATACATAGTCTCATCGGTATACTCAGGGGAAAATCTGAAAAAATA
>JALNXC010000151.1 GCA_023230535.1 Alkaliphilus sp.
AAGTGAGAAGTGAGAAGTGAGAAGTGAGAGGTGAGAGGTGGGAAATGAGGAGTGAGAAACGGGAGACTCTTCGTTAATGCTCAGAGTAACAATTACCACGCAGACTGATATATTCTTAATCATGCCGCAAGATAAATCACCGATAAGAAAAGGTGCCAAACGAAACGTCAGGCTGTGTGAAAAAGCACTTTTCTTGCTTTCCGTCATCCTGAACGAAGTGAAGGAACTGCATTTTTAGCCTTTTGAGATTCTTCGCTGTGCTCAGAATGACAATTATCACACAGCCTGACGTCCCCTTATCATGTCTGCCCGACGAACCACCTTGGTAATTAAATAAACAAAATCTGAATTATAAAGAAATTTAATGGTAATACTATTTTAAATGCTATAAATACGGGGAATGGTACCTATGAAAGATTTAAAAGAATATTCGTTGACAAAATCCTTAGATAAAAACATAAAAACAATTCAGGAAATATTTTGTGAGGATGAATGTATTAATATCCGCAGATTTCAAAATCAATATAACGGAATAAAGGGTTGTATCTTTTTTATAGATGATATGACGGATTCAACAATTATAGATGAATATATCATAAGGCCTGTTTTGGAAAACAGGGCCACACCGAATATAAAAAATTATATCACATATCTCTCCGAACAAATAATTTCATCAAACAGGCAAAAAATATGTTCATCCATAGATAATATAATAACCGCGATTGTGTACGGAGATACCGTATTAATGCTAGAGGGCTATTCCGAAGTTATTATCATCTCTTCCAAAGGATGGGATACGAGAAGCATTATGGAACCCGACAGCGAAAAAGTCCTCAGGGGCCCTAGAGAGGGTTTTATAGAGTCTTTGGCTATCAATATGACTTTAATAAGAAGAAAAATACGCTCCAAGGATCTGAAATTTCACCGCATGACTGTAGGTGAAAGAACCAGAACGGAGGTATGTATATGTTATATAGACGGGCTGGTTCCTGAGGAGACACTGAATTACATAATCAATAAAATAGGAAATATTTATACGGACAGCATATTGGATGTGAAATATATCGGAGAATTTATAGACGATAACCCCTTTTCGTTGTTTGAAACCAATAATTTTACGGAAAGACCGGATGTTGTGCTGGGGAGAATACTGGAGGGCCGCGTTGCTATATTAGTTGACGGCAGTCCTTCGGTAATGACAACTCCCTCATTGTTTGCAGAAATTTTTATGTCAAATGATGACTATTATTTAAGTTATTACTATTCAAGCATAAGGCGAATACTTCGAATAGCCGGTTTTGTAATAACTATCAGTATCCCCGCATTATACCTGGCCTTGGTGACATTCCATCAAGGAACATTGCCGACTAATCTCTTGGTGGCCATATATGCCGCAAGAACAGGGGTACCCTTTCCAAGTATTTTAGAGCTTATAGTCTTAATTATTATATTTGAAATCCTAAGAGAAGCAGGAACCAGAGCAC
This sequence comes from Alkaliphilus sp., assembly GCA_023230535.1. GTDB lineage: Bacteria > Bacillota > Clostridia > Peptostreptococcales > Natronincolaceae > JAAZJW01. Next base: position 1,485 of record JALNXC010000151.1, read on the forward strand.
CGGGGTCAATCAGCCAATCATTGAGTATAGTAGGAGCCTTAGTTTTGGGGACAGCCGCCGTAGATGCACGCCTGGTTTCCTCCCCTATGATTATAATAGTCGGTATCACAGCCATTACGGGGCTTATGCTGCCTAACATTTCCGGAATTCTTACTATTCTAAGGACATTTCTCCTGCTATTATCCTCACTCTTAGGACTTTACGGGTACATATTCGGAATATTGGCCGTAACTATCCACCTGTTCACATTGAGGTCCTGCGGCATACCATTTATGAGCGGTCTGGATACGTTTCATATGCAATACATCAAGGATACATTTATACGGGCCCCAAGATGGTATATGAGACTCCGGCCGAAATTCATGAGCAAAGATTTTAAACGAGGCTCAATCGGAGGAAAAGGTGATGAATAAATTTCTATCGATACTGCTTATTATAATTTCCTGCTTCCTTTTCACGGGGTGCTGGAGCTATAGGGAAATAAGTTCCTTATACATAATAGCCGGCATAGGAATAGATAAGGTGCCGGACTCAAGGCAATTTAATATAACAGCAGAATTAGTCAATATAAAAGAAACCGGTAGCAAACAGGAAGATCAAAAGTTTGAGTCCGCCTTGTTAGAGATAAAGGGTACATCGATTTTTGATACTGTACGAAAAATAATAAGAATTTCTTCGAAAAGGCCTTATCTGGCTCATGCAACCATAATTATAGTCAGTGAGGAGGTTGCACGCGAAGGGATAATATCCCTTTTGGACCTGATTGCAGCAAATGAGGAACCGCGACTTGACATCAGTGTTCTTGTTTCTAGAGGAAGATCGGCAAATGAAGTGCTCGGTATGAAAAGCCTCTCTACGGAAATAATATCCTTTGAACTGTCTACGGCAATAAATGAAAACGAAAAACTGATGCGAGTACCAACCTTAAGAGCATACGAAATAATTAATGCGGTTGCAATACCAAAAACAGGCACCGTAATACCTACCGTAACATCATTTAATAACAAAGGCACAGATTTGAGCATATTATCGGGAGGTGCGGTATTCAAAGCCGATAAACTCATAGGATTCTTGGAACAGGAAGATATAGTCCCCTATCTATTTATAAAAAATAAGATAAAAACAAATGTCCTGGATATAGAAACTAAAGAGGATGATTTAAATGGTACGGCAACATTGGAAACTTATAGAAATAAAACAAGGGTTAAGCCCGTATATGGGGCTGGAACTGTCAACTTTGATATAGACATCAAAACGGAAGCATTCCTTGTGGAACTGGATACCATGGCCAATTATATAGACCCACAAGGAAGAGCAAAACTTAAAAAAATGGCCGAAGAACATCTGGAAAAAAAAATAGAGGAACATATAGAAAAGGTCAAAAAAGATTTTAAGCTTGATATATTTGGATTTGGAAACATCATAAGGCAAAGAAATCCCAAGCTTTGGAAAGAGTTAGAAGAAGATTGGGATACCATCTTTATAAATGCGGATTTTAATATAAATTGTGAAATACGTATAAAAGGTGCCGGGCATACTCTAAAACCAGTAAGGGCTGTTGATTAACTATGGGCAGGATTATCATATATTTACTTTTATATCTATGTATAATATTTTACGACCTAATACCTATCAAAAGAAATAATTACAACAAACTATTTGCATTTAATTTAATCACCATGTGTATTGCATTTATCATAGTGATCCTGGTTGGGTTTAACCTGAATGTCCCCAGCCCCGCAGACTTTATTGAAGATATAGTTAATCTTTTTATAAAATAAAGAAAGGAAGAGCCCGTTGAGAAAAGAACAAATTTCAAAATCTCAGGCTTACATATTGATAATAACATTTATGATAGGAACCACCTCGGCACTGTCTTCCTATTCCGAAAGCAAACAAGACACATGGATTGCCCTGCTGATGACCTTGGTATTGGTCACCCCGATAGTTATTATCTATGGGAGCATATTGAACAATCATACGGGCAAGGATTTATTTCAAATATTGGAACACATATTCGGCAAAATGGTAGGCAAGATAATCGGAGCCCTGTACACGTTCTATTTCTTTCATCTGGGTGCCATATGCATCAGAAATATGACGGAATTCATACAAGTGTCCTCTTTCCCCGAAACACCTCAGTACCTTACTGCTCTTTTTATAGGCTTGTTAACTATTTATATTTTGAAATCAGGATTAGAAGTTATGGCCAGGGCAAATAGATTTATATTTCCATTTTTAGTCTTTATATTAACCATAACACTTCTTTTTGTTGTTCCGAGAGCAAAACCGACTAATTTCCTGCCCATGCTGGAGAACGGATGGCTGCCTGTTATGAAACACAGCTTTCTCATATCCACATTTCCCTTCGGCGAAACTATCGTTTTTATGTCTTTTTTTAATACTATAGAAGAGAAAAAAAAAGCATCCAAAATATATTTAAAAGGAATATATCTGGGAGGTTTGGTGCTTTTTAGTGTCGTTATAAGGAATATACTGATATTAGGATTTCCAGGTTTATCTTCAAGTACCTTTCCCTCATTTGATGCGGTATCCTTGATAAATATAGGCGGCTTTATAAGAGGAATCGAGGTGGTAATAGCTATTGTAATTACGATAGCCGGGTTTATAAAAGTAGCTATTTGCTCATTTGCATCCTGTATAGGAATAGCCAGGCTGTTCGGTTTTGATGATTATAAATGGGTTTCGGCACCCTTGGCATTGCTTATGGTATCGCTTTCATTTATCTTATACGACAGCACAATGCATATGGTTGAGTGGGTCAATGTTTATAAGTATTATGTTATTCCCTTTCAATTGATATTCCCTGTTTTAATTCTTATATTTGGGAAGTTTAAAAAAAGCCAAGCCTGATGTATTGAGGACAGCAAGCTGTGTGGTAATTGTCATTGCTATGAAAGGCCACAGGGGACAGTCCCCGTGGCTTTCCGCTA
>JALNXC010000152.1 GCA_023230535.1 Alkaliphilus sp.
ATATTATCGGTGATGATACGCTAACGGTAACAAAAGTTAAAAAGGGCCAGAAGAGACGAAATCCGAGTTTGCCCTTCACTACAAGTACACTCCAGCAGGAGGCCTCAAATAAGTTGGGTTTTTATACCAGAAAAACAATGTCCTTGGCGCAACAATTATATGAAGGCATAAATTTAAAAAAGGAAGGGACCATAGGCCTCATTACGTATATCAGAACCGATTCTACCAGGATATCGGACGATGCCCTTGAGATTCTGGAACAGTATATCACGGAAAATATAGGGAAACAATATGCAAAAAAGAAATCTACTAAAAAAACAGGTACTCAAAGAAAGAACGTGCAGGATGCACATGAAGCCATAAGGCCTACAGATATAGACAAACATCCTGATGTTATCAAGTCTTCGTTGACCCGGGATCAATATTTATTATATAAATTGATATGGGAACGATATGTGGCAAGCCAAATGTCCCCGGCGTTGTACGACACTCTATCTGTGGACCTCCAAGTAAATAAAATTATATTCAAGGCCACAGGCTCTATTTTGAAATTTGATGGGTTTTTAAAGGTATACAGTTATTCAAATATATCGGAAGATGTAAATTTGCCTGATTTACAAAATGGGGATATTATAAGTATAGTTGATAAACTACCTAAACAGCATTTTACTCAACCGCCTCCCAGGTATACGGAAGCGTCCTTGGTAAAAACCATGGAGGAGCTCGGAATAGGGAGGCCCAGCACTTATGCTCCGACTATATCTACTATACTCGCCAGGGGGTATGTCGAAAGAGAGGGTAAAAATCTTGTTGCTACGGAGCTGGGATATATTATAAATGAAATTTTGGTCGAATATTTTATTGAAATTATAAATGTTAACTTTACGGCAAGTTTGGAAGAACAGTTAGACAGTATCGAAGAGGATGGACGTGATTGGAAAGAGCTCATTTCAGAATTTTACAGTACGTTTCATAAAATGTTGATTAATGCCGAAGAACATATGGAGCAGGTCGATCTGGTAGAAGAAAGTGATGAGAACTGTAAAAAATGCGGTGCCACCATGCTTATCAAACATGGAAGGTATGGAAAATTTTTAGCTTGTTCCAATTATCCCGATTGTGACGAAACTAAGCCCTTTCTTTATAAAATCGGTGTGAAATGTCCACAATGCGGGGATGGGGATATAATAGAAAGAAGATCCAAAAGGGGCAGGTTATTTTATGGTTGCAGTAATTTTCCGCAGTGTAGATTTGTATCTTGGAATAGGCCCGTGGATAAGAAATGCCCCCGGTGTGGGAATATATTAGTATATAGACGAAGTAAAAAGGGTGATAAAATAATATGCAGCAATAAGGATTGTAAATATGAGGAACAGGCCGAAAATTAGTTTTATTTTATAATTTTTATAAATACAAAAATATGATCTTTATGGTGAGCCACAGATGAAAATTTTTTGTTAGGTCAAAATAAATACAAGGTAGGCAGAATTAAATACAGAAAATTATAAGGGCTAACTGTTTTTATTTTAAACTACAGCTAGCTTTTATGTTGTTGAATCGGGTGAGGATACCGGAATTTAAACCTGTTAGGCAATATATTATATCAATAGCGGCTGGTTTCTAAGGTTTTAATGTGGTAAATAAAGTAGGTTTATTTTATCGGATATTCAGTTATAATTGAAATAGTATAATATTTGGTTTGCCGTTCATATAAATTGGGTTTATATATTTTATTATCTGTATATATCTGTATTCGGCAATATAATTTATTGTCGAAGTTTAAAGGAGGCAAAATAATGTCAAAAGGAATTCTAATTGTTGATGATGCATCATTCGTCAGAACGATGATTAAAAATATATTGACTAAAAATGGATTTAATGTGGTAGATGAAGCAGAAGATGGAGCCGAAGCCATTGAAAAATATAAAAAGTTACAGCCCGAATTAATTATTATGGATATAATAATGCCGGAGATAGACGGAATCCAAGCCACTAGGGAAATAAAGAAATTGAATCCGGATGCTAAAATAATTATGTGTTCCGCCGTAGGACAGCAGGGCATGATGGACGATGCCATACAGGCCGGCGCGGAAGATTTTATAGTAAAACCCTTCAAGGCCGGACGTGTGATAGAAGCTGTTAAAAAAATGATCGGGTGACGGGTCAATTGGGTGCCTTTTCTTTTAAATCTGATAAAACAATAAATTAATATGAATACGGGGCAATAAGAGGGAGATAATATAGCAGAAAATAACATTTTTAAAATAAATCATTGATTAGTGTTCATCTCTATGTTAAAATATTTAAGGTAAGATAACACACGCCTTATAATTTGCTTAGCGGTGCCGATTGGTTCTAAGCGGGGATGACTAAGGCGGAGGTAAAACTAAGGAGGCAAGAAAATGTCTGTAATTTCAATGAAACAATTATTAGAAGCCGGGGTTCATTTTGGTCACCAAACGAGAAGGTGGAACCCTAAGATGGAAGAGTATATTTTTACGGAGAGGAATGGGATTTATATCATAGATCTTCAGAAAACCGTAAAAAAAGTAGAAGAAGCCTATAATGCCATGAAAGATATCATTTCCGAAGGCGGGACAGCCTTATTCGTAGGAACTAAAAAACAGGCTCAGGAGGCAATAGAGGAAGAAGCAAAACGATGCGGGATGTTTTATGTCAATCAGAGATGGTTAGGCGGGATATTGACCAATTTTAAAACTATCAAAAATAGAATAAGACGCCTTCATGAACTTGAAGCTATGGAGGAAGACGGAACATTCGACGTATTACCCAAAAAAGAGGTTATAAAGCTTCGTCATGAGCAGGAGAGACTCGAGAAGTTTTTAGGCGGTATTAAGGATATGACCAAGATGCCGGATGTTTTATTTATAGTGGATCCAAGGAAGGAAAGAATTGCTATTCAGGAGGCACGTGCCTTGGGTATACCGGTCATCTCAATAGTGGATACAAACTGTGATCCGGATGAAGTTGATTATATAATTCCCGGTAACGACGATGCAATACGTGCTGTAAAATTGCTTACGGCAACCATGGCGGATGCCGTATTAGAGGGCAAGCAAGGTATTCAAACCGAAGAGTAAATTGAGATATAAAAAATGGTAAGGGCACAAGGGATTTTCCCTTACTCTTACCTTTAATAATATATTAGGAGGAATTAAGTATGGATATAACTGCAGCAATGGTTAAAGAATTAAGAGAAAAAACAGGCGCCGGTATGATGGATTGTAAAAAAGCACTGATAGAGACCGAAGGTAATATAGACAGAGCAATTGAAGTTCTTAGAGAAAAGGGATTGGCTGCCGTTGCTAAAAGAGCGGGGAGAATAGTCGCCGAAGGTTTGATAGATGCATATATACATAGGGGGAGGATCGGTGTATTGGTTGAAGTGAATACCGAAACCGATTTTGTCGCTAAAAATCAGGAATTTAAGGATTTTGTGAGAGATATTGCGCTACAGATTGCAGCCTCAAATCCACAATATGTGAGCCGCGAACAGGTGGAAGAAGGGGTTATAGAAAAAGAAAAAGAAATTTTAAGAAAGCAAGCCTTGAATGAAGGGAAACCCGAAAAAATAGTGGAAAAAATGGTCGAAGGAAGGATAGATAAGTTTTTTAAAGAGGTATGTTTATTAGAACAGCCATTCATCAAAAATCCCGATATTGCCGTGGGTGAATTATTGGCCGAAATGATTTCCAAGATAGGTGAAAATATTTCTATCAGGAGATTTACAAGGTACGAGGTCGGGGAAGGTATCGAAAAGAAAGAAGAAAATTTTGCAGAGGAAGTTGCCAAACAGATGGGTAACAGTTAATTACTCCGTATCCTAAAGAGAACACTGCAGTGTTCTCTTTTAAACTATTTTTTCATATCAAATAAAGGTTTTTTATATCGGTTAGAGAATATTAATATTAGCAGGGGAGGTTTGGATAATGCAATCCCAATATAAAAGGGTATTATTAAAATTGAGTGGTGAAGCCCTGGCGGGAGAGAAGGGATTTGGTTTAGATTTTAATATACTTAATAACATTGCTTCTCAAATTAAAGATATTATAGGTATGGGGGTTCAGGTAGCCATAGTAGTCGGTGGCGGTAATTATTGGAGAGGCAGAACCGGGGAAGGCATGGACAGGACTACTGCAGATTATATGGGAATGATGGCAACGGTTATAAATGCTTTAGCCTTGCAGGATGCTTTAGAAAATTCAGGTGCGGTAACAAGGGTCCAAAGTGCTATAGAAATGCGGCAAATAGCCGAACCGTATATCAGACGGAGAGCTATCAGACACCTTGAAAAAAATCGTGTAGTCATATTTGCCGCCGGTACGGGGAACCCTTATTTTACTACCGATACGGCTGCAGCATTGCGAGCGGCTGAAATTGAGGCGGAAGTGATACTATTGGCTAAAAA
>JALNXC010000153.1 GCA_023230535.1 Alkaliphilus sp.
AAGACAAAGTTATATATGCTGATTCATGTTTTCATAGTTCGTTTTATTATTGCTAATTTAGACAAATAATGTTAAAATATAGATATCAACAAGGCAGGCAGGCCAATAGGTTTGTTCTGCCTTATTTTTGTAGGAGGAATATCTTGGCAAGGGTAGATAGAGATTACTAAAAAAATCCGGATCATATTATTGCTATGAAAACCTAGAGGTTTTAAACCAAATCATGAGAATTGATGCATATTCCGGCATGTCCGGACAACGGCTCCGGAATTATTCGGATATTATTCCGGCATCATTCGAAGCAGTGATTCATGTATCGAATACATCTTGTCGGAACCTTAATATTGTATTGGGTAAAGATATTATTTGCCACTTCTTCCGATAGCCGATAGTGTAAAATTTATGTTCATAACTATCAAACAGCCTGATTTTGAAGACTATTTTTTCTTTTGCTACGGGATATTAAATACAAAACAACAGGGTTTAAGGTTGATATCATCCAAAATAAGAAATTTAACTTTTTGAAGTGTTATCATAAATTCGGTATATTTATTTTCATATCTAGCATGCTTAATTTCCAAAAGGAGCCTTAAAATCCGGAAATATTTGACGGTATATTCCTGATGGCAAGCATTGTTCCTAAAAGCACAGGCATGGTGTATCTTGAATACAGGCAAAAAGATAAGAGATATTGCGGCGAAAAATACAATATAGACCAACCTAAAAAGAAGCTGAAAATGTTTAAAACTATTTTAATTAGGGGGAATAGAGGACTTATAGAAATTGTTTCAAAGAGATTGGGGTCGGGATATAGAATAGTTAATGAATAATAGCTATCATTTTGTTGTTCCGAGACGGACGGAAAGCGTTCGGCCCGTAAAGGGCCCATGGGTAACATGAACCAGCGGAGATTGTCCACATGGTTCACGATAGAAAAGGCCCTATTTACATAAAGTATTGCTAAGGGCGTGCTTATTTTGGTAGGGCGACATGGCCGAGGATGTGTTGTGTGGGGTTCAAGAAAGAAACTTGAGCGATAGGGCGGGGCTATGGCTTTAGGGGGTATTTATTTTGAATGGGGGGTTGCCAATGGATAAAGGTGTATGGAATACGGTGGGTATGTTTGTTGCTATTGTAATATCAATATTTTCTTTGTTTTATGCAAATCAAGCAAACCATATAGCAAGGGAATCTAATGACATTGCAAAACAAGCTAATAAAGATGCAAACAGGCCAATATTAAATCTTACCGGTTTTTGTTTTGATCCCCGAAACGCATACGTTTTTGGCGGAAAAAATGTATCCTGGGATGGCAAAAAAAATTTTATAGATGGCCATTTAGATGAATTACGGCGGACACATATGTCTGATTCGTTAGTACGATTAGGTACACAGGAGGGCCAAGAAAAAGAGGAATATTTTCTTATCAATCTATGTAATGAGGATACTCCGGGTGAAGATATTGGATTGATACTAAATGCATTAACTTTTAAACTTGAAAACGTTGGAACGCCAATAAATGAATTGACAATAAACGAAGCATATTCAATGTTAGATTCTAAGGAACCATTTCCAACTAATATGCACATTGGTAAATCAACGTTTTTAATGAATGATGACAAGTTTACTATTAAAATTGCATATGCTTGTCCATTAAATAAATCAGCATCATTAAATTTAACAAGCATAGCAAAACAGATTGCCGCTGAAGAGAAGGAAGAAATTGATCTCTTGGAAACTCCCGAGAGAGCAGGCGAAATTTTAGGGTTTATTGAAACCGCGTATCAGTTTTCATGTAAAACTGTAGACGGTATAGATTATGATTTTTCTTTTTTTATAGATCGAGATATGCAAAATAATGGAAGGTTAGAACACCATCATCTTTATTATACAAGGGATGAGTTCGATCGAAGATCGGAAAAAGCAAGTTTTAGGGCTGAAAAAAATGTAGTAATAGTTAAATCAAATGAGTAGGCTAGAAACTAAGCGAAAAACCGCAGGGAATTGGTGGGAATTGGGGATAGGCACCTCTTTCCACCATTAAATGTCAAATAAGGTAGCCATCAGGGACAGGAGCGACCGAGCCAGGTCGCGACGTTTAGTGGGTGGGAATCCCATCGGGCAAGGTTTAGCCAACCGCCCGTAGTTAGCCTTGGAGCATAGCCGGCAACAGCTATGTTTAAGCGTAGGCAAGCGAGGCAGTGGGCCGAAAGCCGAAAGGTTGAAGGGATAGAGCTCCGAAATATTTCTCAATGGGAAGGCCGATTTTTTCTGTCCGGAAGAAGGCAACATTTCAGTAAGTGACAGAGGCGAGCAGACCGAAACTTCCCTCTTTGTTTGCAAGGCATATTGTCGAGCTGATGGTTTGAAAGGAAACTTATCACCTGGCTAATGGGAAGATAAGCTGCAAACAAGAAAGAGGAATATTATTCTACAAAATCGGCTAAAATAGAATAACAGCGCAACATTAACTTTACCTATTTAACTTTAACTGTTATAATGAAATAAGGCAGGTTGTTATAAGGTTGTTATTTTATTTTAGGAGGTGTGGCCAATGAAAAACAGAGCAGGAGAATATCGGACCAACCTAACAGGGGAACTTCAATATAAATCCTTTGTACCGAAGCCTCTACCGCCGGAGCCGCCTGTAGAAATTGATGAAGAAATTACAGGCCTTTTATCTAAGGGGAATCGAAATATTGGTATTTTAGAGGGTCTTTCCAGACAAATACCAAATATTGAACTTTTTGTTTCAATGTATGTGCGGAAAGAGGCCCTTTTATCTTCGCAAATAGAGGGTACCCAGGCGACTTTAGATGATATTTTAGATCCAAGAGTTGAGGAAAATACCAATCGTCATGTTGTTGATGTAGTTAATTATATTAAGGCATCACAATATGCCGGAAAAAGACTTAAGGAACTTCCTATCTGCAATCGGCTAATAAAAGAGACCCATGGGGTTTTAATGCAGAATGTTCGGGGCGAAGAAAAAAATCCCGGAGAGTTCAGGCGTAGCCAGAATTGGAACGGTCCGGCAGGTGGCACCTTAAAAAATGCTCGCTATATTCCACCCAATCCCGATGATATGATAAAGGCCATGTATGATTTGGAAAAATTTATTAACGATGAAGACGGGATGGAGCCTTTAATTAAAACTGCTTTAATCCATTACCAATTTGAAACTATTCACCCGTTTCTAGACGGTAATGGAAGAATTGGGCGGTTATTGATCAATCTTTTCCTGATGGAAAGAGAGCTTTTAAGCCACGAAACCTTATACATTTCATACTTCTTAAAGCGTAACAGAATTGAATATTATGATCGTTTAACGGAAGTTCGAACAAAAGGCAACTTTGAGCAGTGGGTTAAATTTTTTTTACTTGGTATTAATGAATCAGCTATGGACGCCATACGAACTATAGATGAGCTGGTAAAGTTGCATAACAAAAACATTAAGGCCGTAGAAAATACAGGTAGAGCAGCTAAAACTATCATAAAGGTGTTTGATTATTTGGAAGACTGCCCCATCATTGATATTGGGAAAACAAGTGAAGTGTTAGGTTTCTCTTTTGGTGCTGTATCCAATGCGGTTGAAAGACTTATCCAACTTGGGATTTTAAAGCAAACAGAAAGTGCTCAAAGAAATAGAGTATTTGCCTACGAAGAATATTTAAATATCTTGCGTAAGGATACCTAGGACCAGACACGGGGAGATTACTGGGGACAGGAGCGACCAAGCCGGGTCGCGACGATTAGTGGATGGGAATCCCATCGGGCAAGGTTTAGCCAACCACCCGTAGCTAGCCTTGGAGCATAGCCGGCAACAGCTATGTTTAAGCGTAGGCAAGTGAGGCAGTGGGCCGAAATCCGAAAGGTTGAAGGGATAGAGCTCCGAAATATGACTCAATGGGAAGGCCGATTCTTTCTGTCCGGAAGAAGGCAACATTTCAGTAAGCGACAGAGGCGAGCAGACTGAAACTTCCCCGGAGTCCAAGACCTTATTTAGAACTGCCGAAGCTACCGAGGAAAAAGATAGAAGAATTAGATGATGTGGAGTTGTGGCTGGATTTTTTAAAAGAATCAGCCAAGGAGGGAAACGAGAAGAGATTAAAGGAATTAAAGGGGAGGAGTGAAATTATGGAAACAGCTATAAATCAATTAATGGAAATATCGGCGGATGAAAAAATGAGGGAACTATATAGATCTAGAGAAAAAGCAAGACTAGACATGATATCAAAGTTAAAGTATGCAGAAAATAGAGGTATGGAAAAAGGCATGGAAAAAGGCATAGAAAAAGGCATAGAAAAAGGCATGGAAGTAGTTGCAAGAAATTTGTTGCAAGAAGGAACAGAAATAGAATTTGTAACAAAAGTCACTAAATTGAGTAGAGACAAAGTAGAAGAAATAAAGAAAAAATT
>JALNXC010000154.1 GCA_023230535.1 Alkaliphilus sp.
AGCGAATATAAACAGGTTGGAGAGAAATTCACAGTGTTTTTGAATAAGTAATTAAAAAAGGAATGTCTTTAAAAAAACCGACATTCATGCAAAGTTTTAATCTTGCATGAATATCGGTTTTTATTATTTTGGGGTATATTATGCATAATTAAACCACCTGTAAAACTGTGAGGTTTATAAAGTAATTTAATTTGCTTAAAGGGAAGTCATTTCGTTATCCGGAATTATACTTTCTTCGTAAAAATAATCGATATTTTCGTATATTCCGTTTTTTCTCATTACAGGGTGGTAATTCCCCACCTTTAGGGCTTCTATAAAATCCCTATGATCCCTTATAGTGTTGTAAAATTTGGTAGCGTACGTTCCAAGCTTCTCAGGTCTGTGGGCATCACTGGCACCTAGAGATGGAATATTTAATTCTGTAGCCAAGGTATAAGATTGTAGGTTGTGATGTGGAAGGGTACTGCCGTTAAAAGATTCTATCCCTGTTAATAGGTGGCTTACCTTTCTCATGTTTTCACCCATTCCACGATTATTATTTCTAAAAGGATGGGCCGCGATAGCTGCCCCGCCATGTTTTTTTACCAATGTCAGCAATTCTTTTGCACCTATCATTTTTTTCGGTATATCTTTTAATCCAAATGTTAATATATCACCTTCATGGGTCAGTATTTCCGCACCTACAATAACCAAAATTCCATTTATTTTGGCCGAGTCTCCTATTTCATCTCGCAGGTGATTGTTTTCGTGGTTTGTAATACATATACCGTCCAAGCCAATCAGCCTAGCCAGTTTGATTGATGTTTCAAAATCCAAAAAGCTGTCAAAGGAATATTTACTTTCGTGTACGTGCGTATCTATAATCACAGGAATCAACTCCGTTCTAAACAATTATCTATTATATTTTATGTTCAACCACTGCAAAATATATCAGCAAGGTGTTCTTTTGTGTTGAAAATACATACTGATTTTTTATGAAATCCGAAATTTATGGAATCCGGAGTGAATGGGTGGATGGTTCGATAGTCTTAGTGTATGTTACCACGGTTTTTTAAAAAATGCTATTGAGGTCGTGTCCACATTAAGCATAAATAAAGAAGGCCTGTGTCACGTGAGAACAAATTCTTGCTGTGCTAAAATGGCTATTTTACAAACCTTATGGCGGGGGAATGCGTTTTGTGGTTTTAAAAAATATCATCTATTTTGTGGGCTTTTATAAAATATATCTATGGTAAAGTGAATGTGTATAGAAAAATATTATATAGGGAAGGTGAATTTGCTAATTAAATGCATAACAAATAAAAAATATGCTGATTGCTTGGGCTTTATTTTAATCAGCAGAAAAACAGCAGACTGTTATTATAACAAATCTGCTGCTTTAATTTTGTGAAGCTATATTTATAAAGGACAAAAGGGGACGTACCTAAATTGTCATAAACAAGGCTATATTATATTAACTTTGCTAGGTGATAAGTGGATAAAATATTTTTAAAGGGATGGCGGTTTGGCGGTTATATTAGGGAAATGAGGAAACGGGGCAATGATGACAAATAACTAGTGTTTTAGGGCATCCAGAAATTGTTGAGTTCTTTTATTTTTAGGATTATTAATTACTTCTATTGCCGGACCTTCTTCTATTATTGTCCCTTGGTCCATGAAACAAACTCTATCAGATACATTTTTTGCGAAATTAATTTCATGCGTAACTATTAACATGGTTTGGTTTTGGCCTGCTAATTTTTTTATTAAAACCAACACCTCGTTCACTAACTCAGGGTCTAGTGCGGATGTGGGTTCATCAAACAAAAGAATTTTGGGCTCTAAAATCAAGGCCCTTCCAATTGCAACACGTTGCTGTTGTCCTCCGGACAAGCTAGAAGGGTAGCAGTCTTTCTTTTCCAATAGATCTACCTGTTCTAACATTTTAAGGGCTTTCTTTTTAGCCTCATTTTTTTTAACTTTTTTCACCACTATTAAGCCCTCAGTAATGTTTTGAAGTACGGTTTTATTATTAAATAAATAGAATCCTTGAAATACCATTCCGGTATTACGTCTAATCCATTGTATATCTGATTTTGTCATTTTGTTTATATTAATATGATAATCCCCTATTTGCATTTCTCCTTGATCGGCAATTTCCAAACAGTTTATACAACGTAATAATGTTGATTTACCGGCACCTGAAGGGCCAATGATAGATACAACATCACCATAATTAATATCTAAACTTATATCTTTTATTACTTCTAAACTCCCAAATGCTTTATAAATATTCTTTAATCTTATCAATTTGTTTCACCTACTAGCTGACCAAGTCTTATTTCTATTTTTCTTTGAAAAAATCCCATTAGGGACGTTATCCCCCAGTATACAAGCAATACACATATATATGCCTCCAAATAACGATATCCTGAGGCACCTTCTAATTGTGCCGTAGCCATCATCTCTTTAACTCCTATTGCAAAAACAAGCGAGGTATCCTTTATAATGTTTATAAAACTACTGAAAAGCGTTGGCGTCGCAACTTTAATAGCTTGTGGTAAAATAATTCTGAACATTGCCTGTACATAGGTCATCCCTATAGATTGGGCTGCTTCCATTTGGCCCTTATGTATAGAAGAGATAGCAGCCCTAAGGGATTCTGCCATATAGGCAGAACTTGCTAGGCTTAAAATTATTAAAGCAGCTTGAAAAGATGAAACCTTTAATACCAACCTTGAAAACATAGGTAGTATTCCAAAATAAAAACAGAACAGTTGTGCCATCAGGGGCGTACCCCTAAAAAAGGATATATAAACTTTAAAAAATTTATTCAATACCGGTACTTTTGCATATACAACTATGGCAATAAAAAATGATAATGTAAACCCTAATAGTATTGCGAAAAGAGATAGTTTTATAGTAACAGTACTGTATTTAAGCATAATAGGTATTAATCTAACAATGAATTTAAAATCCAAGCTCATAGGGATAACCTATTCCTTTTCTTTTTATTCTTCCGGTTTTGTGGTATCAATTCCAAACCATTTTATGGATAGCTTCTCTAATGTTCCATCCTCCTCCATAGTTTTTAATGCCTTTGAAACTTCTTGTGAAAATTTTTGTCCGGCATCATCTTTCCTAAATGGATATGCATTTATTTCATAAACTAACTTTTCGTTCAATTGTCTGATATCTAGGTTGTTTTCCTGAATAACAGTTTTTGTTTTTATTTCTCCCTGCCATAAAGCTTCTAGTCTTCCAATAGATAACTCCTCTTCTATAGAAACTCCATCAAAAGTTATAATATCAAATTTCAAATCATAGTCTTTATCTATTTGCCTTAAGGTGGCCTCTCCATTTCCCCCTAACCAACAACCGACTTTTTGGTTTTTTAAATCCTCCTTGTTTTTATAATTACTATCTTTCGCTACAAACAAATCATAGTAGCTATATGCATAAGGCGAAGAAAAAATATATTTTTTTTCTCTTTCTTCTGTAATTGACATTTGATGTGCAATCGTATCTATTTCTCCTGCATCAAGCATTCCTATTAACCCACTAAATTGTCCGAGCTTAATTTCTAATTTATAATTATTTCTGTTTGCGATTTCTTTCCATATGTCTATTTCAAATCCCTTAACCTCATCTTTTTCTTGAAAAGCCCATGGGTTATAAGATGCCGACGTTCCTACTACTAATTTTGTTTCGTTGCCTGTCTGACCTGTTTGGCCTGTTTGCTTGGTTGTAGTGCTGGAATTATTTTTACAACTCGTAATTCCAACTATTAACATAGACACCAATAATACTATTAAAATTCTTTTATATTTCATTTTTCTTCCCCCTTGTTTTAAAAAAAATAGTTTCCGATAGCTGCCCCGGCAAATATAAAACTAATAAAATATATTTGTAGTTTTTATCCAACCGAATATTTCTTGCCAGATTAGAGAATAGTTTTATCTCTAAAACACAAAGTTATTTATATTCTTGTGCCTTTTCACATAGTCTGATGTTTCACTTGTCTTATCTGTTATATGCTTAACACTTCGATAACTTATCCATACAAAAATAGTAAAAATCTTTGATTGTTTTTTCGCCCCCACCTTCCATGTATTCCTCGGGAATGTCGAATGAATCTAAATAAATGTTTTCATTGCTCATTAATGTAAATAATTCTTCTATAAAAATTCCCTTTTCACCTAATGAATCGCAAGATGGGCTTTCCCCTATTCCTAACAACCCAATGATTTGATAATTGTTATTTGTGTATTCCTTCATCTGATCAACAATTCCCTTTGCTAATTGCCTACAAATATTTCTATATTCAAAAGTATCATATTCCTCCTTAGTCCTTGATTGACGATTCTTTCCCAAAAAGGTAAGCTCCGGACAAG
>JALNXC010000155.1 GCA_023230535.1 Alkaliphilus sp.
ATGGGGTGCATTGCAGGTCTTGACGGTCATATTTTCTGCGGCCCCCCTATATTTTATAATTATATTGCAGATTCGGTTTCCGATATGGAAGATTTAAGCGAATCGGTAAACAACCCCTTCGAAGAATATGAGAAAGAGCATCATTATAAAATAGTCATCAAATGTGATTTGGATAAAAATCTTGTCGATATCACATCCGTAGGAGGGTACAGGCAAGCAAGGAAATTTATAAAAGTCAGATTGGAATTGCCTGCAATTATAGATGAGGGTATTGACGAATACGGTTTATCTACAATGATTATATCACCTGCAAGGGTAGTACAATATTATCAGACATTTGATAAGATAGATCTTCAATAAGTATTGAACTATATCCTGTGGTTCATTTTTATAAAATCTATTCAATGTTTAAAAAATATGATATCATTAAATAGAAGGTGAATACATGAATGAAAATATCGACAAAATCAGATCGGTGCTGAAAAAGAGGGATTTGGACGGGATACTGCTGTATAAGCCGGAAAACAGGAGATATGCATCCGGGTTTACGGGCAGTGTCGGGTATGCACTGATTACCGAAACAGATACCATATTTATCACGGATTTCAGGTATACACAACAGGCCGCCATACAGTGTGACGGATTTGAAATAATAGAGATGAGCAATACAAAAACCGTAACGGACATTTTGGATGATTTACATCTGCATCAGTTGGGCATTGAGGAAGATTTTATGACATACGGGCAGTTCATGGAGTTTGCGGGCAGATTGAAAGATACATATATGGTTCCCCTGAAGGGGGCCATATTAAAATTGAGATCCGTGAAGATGCCGGATGAAATAAAAAACATAGAAATGGCGGCACATATAGCGGACAAGGCATTTGAACATATATTAAAATTTATAAAACCGGGATTGACCGAATCGGATATCGCCTTGGAGTTGGAATTTTTTATGAGGAGAGAAGGGGCGAGCAAGCTGAGTTTTGATTCTATCGTTGCATCGGGTGAGAGATCTTCCCTGCCTCACGGCGTGGCAAGTGATAAAATAGTTGAAGCCGGCGATATGGTCACTTTGGATTTTGGCTGTGTATATAACGGATATTGTTCAGATATGACCAGAACTGTTGTTTTAGGCAAAGCGGGCAATAAACAGAGGGAAATTTATGATATTGTACTGGAAGCACAGGTGACATCATTGAAAGCCGTGAAGCCCGGTATGACCGGTGCGGAGCTGGATGCGATCGCAAGGGGGATTATCGGCGACAGGGGTTATGGTCAATATTTCGGCCACGGTTTGGGCCATGGAGTCGGCCTTGAGGTGCATGAACTTCCCCATGTGAATGCCCGCGGTGATGTACCCATGGAGCCGGGAATGGTGATAACTATCGAGCCGGGTATCTATATTCCCGATTTCGGCGGTGTAAGGATTGAGGATTTGGTTTTGGTCACGGACAGCGGTTATGAGGTCCTGTCAAAATCCACAAAGGAATTTTTGGAACTTGAAGTATAGCATGGGGGTTTTTATTGAAATAAATCTTAGAATTTTATGTATCTGAAATTATGGACTTTATATTTTATTATATTTTATTTATTTTTTACAGTAAATCTGTATGGGAATACGGCATATAAACATTGAAAATATCAATATGGAGGGATATTATGGTTTCAGCAGGAGATTTTAGAAAAGGTGTAACTTTTGAAATGGATGGAGAGCCCTATGTTATTTTAGATTTTCAACATGTAAAACCGGGGAAGGGCGCAGCCTTTGTCAGGACAAAATATAAAAATCTGAAGACAGGGGCTATCCGTGAGGATGCATTCAACCCGAGCGACAGATTTCCGAGGGCACGTATCGAAACAAGGGAAATGCAATATTTATATAATGACGGTGAACTCTATTATTTTATGGATAATGAAACCTTCGAACAGATTCCCTTGACATACGGAGAAGTGGAGCATTCTATCCAATATTTAAAAGAAAATACAAACGCCATGATCAAGTTTTATCAAGAAAAACCGTTTCAAGTGGATGCTCCGAATTTTGTAGAATTGCAGATAACCGAAACGGAGCCCGGGGTGAGGGGAGATACTGCGAGCAATGTGACAAAAATAGCTAAAGTTGAAACAGGAGCCACGGTCCATGTTCCCTTATTTGTCAATGAAGGCGATATTGTCAGGATAGATACCCGCACAGGGGAGTATATGTCCAGGAAATAAGGAAATAATACAAATGTTAAAATAAGAAGGAGGTATTAAAAATGGAATTTTTATATGAAAAAGTAGCCTATTTAAAAGGTTTGGCCGACGGTTTGGATATCGATGAGACAACCAAGGAAGGAAGGCTTCTGATCAGCATTATAGATATACTGGAGGATTTTGCAGATGCAATTGTAGAATTAGATGAAGATACGGAAGAGATCGCCGAATATATGGAGGCCATGGACGAGGATTTGACAAATGTGGAAGAGGACCTCTACGAAGATGATGAACTCTATGATGATGATTTTTTCGAGGACGATATCTACGAAGATGATGAGGACGAAGGTGAAGAAGTTGATTTTGTTGAGATAGAATGCCCCAATTGCCACGAGGATGTGTATGTGGATGAAGATTTGCTGTATGAGGACGATGTGGACGTGATATGCCCAAGATGCCATGAGATAGTCGATTTTGAAGGGCTGGAAAATTATGGGCGTGGCAATGATGAAGATGAGGAATAAAATATAGTGTTACATGGAATAAAATATAGTATTACATATTGCCAAATCCAAGGATTAAATCCTTGGATTTTATTTTTTTGCAAAATTAGCATAATTGATTGACTATGTAAATATTAATTATATAAAGGAGGGACATGTTGTGGAGGAAGAAGGAATTTTGATAAACAGAAGCGGAGATGGATTATCCGTCATTTCAAACTTGGGATTGTATCTGTGCCCGAATGTTAGAAATATCATAAAGAAATTGCCGGATGATTTTAAATCCATACTGGAAGAGATACGCCTAAGAGTAAACCGGCCCCTTATGGTATTCGGAAGGCAGAAAGATTATTTTGTCGATATAGACGGTAATCTCTCTTTGGCATCGGTCAACAGTTATTATATAGGCAGGGAAAGTATAGAAAAAACATTGCAGTTTGCTTCCAACTATTCCATATACTCCGTGGAGGACGAACTGAAGAACGGATATATCACTATCCACGGAGGCCATAGGATCGGAATAGTGGGAAAGGTGCTGATGGACAACAGAGGTATAAGGACATTAAAAGATTTCAGCGGCCTGAACATCAGAATAAGCAGAGAAAAAATAGGGATAGCCTCTGAGGTACTGCCGCATATCATTGATTCTAAAGGAGACTTTTTAAATACATTGCTGGTCTCCCCGCCCCAATGCGGAAAGACCACTCTGCTGAGAGATATTATCCGCATGGTGAGCGAAGGTGTCCCGCACATGAATTTCAGGGGATTAAAAGTCGGTGTGGTAGATGAAAGGTCCGAATTGGGGGCCTGTTTTCAGGGCATACCGCAGAACGATTTGGGGCCCAGGACGGATATACTGGACTGCTGCCCGAAGGCCCAAGGGATGATAATGCTGATAAGGGCCATGTCCCCCCAGGTGATCGCCACGGATGAAATCGGCAGAACTGAGGACAGCATGGCTATAGAGGAAGCGATGATGGCAGGGATAAAATTGATCACTACGGTCCACGGCCGCTCCTTGGAAAATATATTGAGCAAAAACATCATCGGTAAATTGGTCAAGGACGGGGTGTTTGAAAGGATAATTTTTTTATCAAACAGTGAAGGGGTAGGCACCGTGGATAGTATCGTCGACGGAATGAATTTAACTTATCTATATAAAAACAAGAATTATAAAAATGATAGGCGGGTCGTTTGATATGTTATTTAAATTCATATATTCCATTGTCATTGTAGGGTGCAGCTCGCTGTTGGGTTTTATCTTTGCAAACACATATGTGGAAAGGGCAAAACTCTTAAATTCGCTTTTATGCACACTCCAGATGCTGGAAACGGAGATAGTATACGGTGCAACACCCATACCCGACATAATGCGGAAGATAGGAAATAAAAGCAAAAAGGAGATCGGGGATATATTTCTGTCTGTTGCCGCTTTATTGAACTGCAATTCGGGACAAACATTTGATGAGATTTGTTATAGTGCAGTGGCCCAAGAGGCCGGGCGTACCTGCCTCAATGGGGAGGACATAGATTTATTGTTATCTCTGGGCAAAAACTTAGGGATATCGAATTGTGAAGATCAGATGAAGCATATCGGGTTGATACGGGAGGAATTTAAGAGGCATTATGAACTTGCATTGATAGAACAGAATAAAAATAC
>JALNXC010000156.1 GCA_023230535.1 Alkaliphilus sp.
ATCTTTCATAACCGGAAGATCCGAATCGCTTCCCATAATAATACTAACAATTTGATTTTCCATGACACACCTCCTGATTTAAAGCTGATTTAAATATATTTCCGTAGACATAAGGGACAGTCCGAAATCATGTTATTATGAATGAAATGAGAAAAGAACTAGGGTACAGGGCGGACACACGGGTCCGCCCCTACAATCGTGGCTCACACGGGTCCGCCCCTACAATCGTGGTCTCTTCAGTCTTTAAAAGCAGCTAAGCCTCCTTAGCTGCTTTTGTTTTGTTAATAAAATAATGCTGCAAATCCGAGTATAACCAATATTGTCAATATATTAATGGGGTAGTATTGTAAATTTGAGTATGAATAGTATTGCTAATATGTAAACTGTAGGATGAACTTCTTTTGCTTTTCCGGTTATAATTTTAACTATCGGATAGAATATTAATCCTGCCGCGATTCCATTCGCGATACTGTATGTAAACGGCATCACTGCAATAGTCAGGAACGCCGGCAAGGCTTCCGCGAAATCATCAAAATTGATCTGTTTAATCGTACCCATCATAAGAACACCGACTATGATCAATGCAGGTGCGGTAGCCGCGGAAGGTATTGCAAGAGCAAACGGCGCCAGGAATACCGCCAGCACAAATAACGCACCTGTAGTTACGGCCGTTAAGCCCGTTCTTCCGCCTTCCGCCACTCCGGCCGCGGATTCCACATATGTTGTAACCGTCGATGTACCCAAAACAGCACCCGCCGAAGTTGCAACGGCATCAGCCAGCAAGGCTTTGTTCATATTGCGTAAATTACCGTCCTTGTCTAACATCCCCGCTCTGTTGGCCGTACCTATCAGAGTACCGATGGTGTCAAACATATCTACCAAAGCAAATGAAATAATTACCGTCAATGCGCTTATCAATGATGCTAATAGACTGTCGGTCCCCTGAGCTTTCAAGAGCCCGGCGAAATCCATTTTCATGAAGGTCTTACTTATGTCAAAACTGATTGTCGTATCTATGGCCGTATTGGTTACTCCCATAGGAATACCTATGAGGGTTGTTATAATGATACCTATTAAAATGGCTCCTTTTACTTTTCTTACCATCAATATGCCGGTGATAACTAAACCTATAACAGCTAAAATTACCCCCGGATTGTCGAAACGGGTAAGTGTCACTAATGTATTTTCCTCGTGCACTACAATCCCTGCGTTTTGAAACCCAATCAATGCAATAAATAATCCTATACCTCCGCCTATTGCATGTTTTAAAGATGCCGGAATTGCATCTATAATAGCTCTCCTGGCACCTGTAACCGTTAATAAAATAAACAAGATTCCGGACAGAAATACTATTGCCAGAGTTTGCTGCCAGGTATAACCCATCCCCAAAACTACGCTGAAAGCGAAGAAAGCATTTAGCCCCATCCCCGAAGCCTGCGCAAAAGGAAGGTTAGCATAGAACCCCATAATAAATGTACCTATCGCCGCAGATAATGTTGTTGCCAGGAATACTGAATTGAAATCCATTCCCGTAGCCGATAGTATGTTCGGATTTACAAACAAAATATAGGCCATGGTGATAAAAGTAGTGATACCGGCAATTATTTCTGTTTTTGCATCGGTCTTGTTTTCCGTCAATCTGAAATAATTGTCTAAGGCTGATGCGGAGCCTCTTCTTGAACCCATTTTTAAAATCTCCTCCTTTTAATATTTTTGTTTTTGCCGGGACATCAGGATATAAATCCGCGCCCCACCTGTCATTCCTTTAGTCTTCCCTTTAAAATGCAAAATAACCCGAACAAGGTAGGTCAGGAATGAAACCTACCCGCCCGGGCTTTTATCCCATCGGTGTGACATATGCCTGTACCGCTTGGACCGGCACTAATATTGTCATATCGGTCGGAACCCTAGGTACACTTTCACTCATCATATGTACTTGATGATGTTCCTGTTGTCAGAGTCGCTTTCTTTGCGGCGTACATTTTCACTCATCATATGTACTTGATTTTTAAATCTTTATGGGGATTTTATATATTTTAATAATAACAGAGATTTTTTTTAAGGTCAATAGGCCTTCTTTATTTATGTGGACCTTCTTTATTTATAATTGTAACTGCAGTCTCGGTAAGTTATAATTTATTTATGGATATGACACAGAGCGCCGAGATATTTCTTATAATATATTTTCTTGCAATATATTAAATTATAACGGAATATATTATGCTCGTTGAACGTAAATGCGGAGAAATCTTCCTGCAATATAAGAATTACAACGAAATACATCATGCTTATTGAGCGTAAATGCGGAGAATTTTCTTGCAATATATTAAATTATAACCTAAATTTTCGGAGGGATTCTATGGAACATTCAATTTTAGCATACCTATGGTTTTTTATTATTTATTCCTTTATAGGTTGGTGTGTGGAAATCGCATATCATACAAAAATATCCGGTGAATTCATCAACAGGGGTTTTTTAAACGGCCCTGCATGCCCTATTTATGGTTTTGGTATGATTATGATAATTTTTTTCTTGGGCCCCTTGGCGAATAATTTTATATTATTGTTTATAGGTTCATTTTTGCTCACATCCGTCCTGGAATTTTTCACAGGATTTGTGTTGGAAAAAATATTTAACGAAAAATGGTGGAACTACTCCGAAGAACCCTATAATATAAAAGGTTATGTCTCTTTATATTTTTCCACTGCTTGGGGGCTTGCGGGCGTATTTATATTGAATATAATTCATCCTCTGATCAACAGACTTGTGTCCGTTTTGAACAATAAAATCGGCAATATACTGCTGGCTTTGTTGCTTACATATCTTGCGGCTGATTTTATTGTAACAATATTGGGTATCAAGAGAATCAGCAAACGTTTGCGCCTGCTTGATGAATTTGAGGAAAAATTGAGATTATACACGGAGGATATCGGCAGGAGTATTCACAGGGGAATGACGGCTGCAATTAAAACCAGGAGTAGCATTCATCATAAATTAGAGGATTCAAAGTCTGAATTTGAAGCCGCTTTAAACAAGAAAAAAGCGGAGTTCTTTAAACTGAAAGCAAAATACAATCATTTGTTGTTAAAGGAAAAAAACTTTGTTCATATCCGTTTAGAGAAAGCCTTCCCGAATATCAAAGATAAAATTTCCGATTGGGAAGACCGATTGAAGTCTAAATAATATTAAATCCCTCCATTGCCTCCGAACCCTTTGCAACCACCAGATACTGAAAATAATCAGTGGTCACTCCGCCCTTGGGGGATTTATGCTCAAGAGGCCAAATCAATTCTTTATCAAAAGGAGAATCGGCTCCATTTAATTTGAACAGGACATAATCGCTGTCTATAAAATGTTTGAACTCTTCTATTGTGGGCTCTAAGGTATCAATAGAACTTGCATAATTTCTTCTGGTTGTGGGATATAAATACCTGCAATTTTGATATGCATAGGCTATGGATAATACCTTGCCCCTGAATCGCGAACTTTCCTTATTTAAGGATGATCCCAGCCAGGCTATGTTCGGAAATGCTCTCTGAAAAATATGGGAGAGCCCCAGCTGCCCGAAATATTTGCCCTTTGGCAAGCAAGCGGAGAGGCTTAAGAAATTTTCATACATCTTTACGTCCCTGACACCGTTAAAATTGGTTCCGGTATAAACTTTGAACATGTTCAGTAAATTATTATTTACATGTTTGAATTTATAATAATATTCCCCAAGGAGGTCCTTATACAGATTTTCATTTTTGCTTAACTCTTCATTGATTTTTTTATAAAGATACTCTACCTCTTCATTTATGATATCATTTTTATCGATGAATTCCTCCACATGATCATTTATTAACTCCGAAACATGGTTTTTATCCAAGCAATATTTCATGAATTTAATACCGTTTTGGGGCTGGTGTTCGATGTCCGTTCCGACAAGAATCATCCTGTCATCTTCAGGGAGCCCCCTGTTAAATTCATACAGAGTCCCCCAATAATCATATTCGTCCTTGTTCCATGCATCGGTCCCTTTTAGCGGTTTATAAATATCTTTTAGGATATTTTCATCTTTAGTTTTCAGATATGTATTTAAGAAATAGGTCATGCTGTAGGGAAGTTCGCAGAGATAATATCTGAAGTTTGTTTTCTCTTTATAATATTTCAGAAATTTTATTCTGAGTTCTATATTAGCTTTTACACCATGATTCTCCCCGGTTAAAAGCATTTCGTTATTTTCCAGATCACCGTCCATTATCGATAAATCTTCCATGGATTCATTTTCAGGACGGATGATGCTGTGATTTTTTCTTAGATAATCTTTTAATTCTTTGTTCATGATTGTAATCTCCTCAAAATTATCATTA
>JALNXC010000157.1 GCA_023230535.1 Alkaliphilus sp.
ATAGAGCTGGGCGGAGAGGATGCCAAAATAACATATTTATCGGGAACCGTAGAACAGAGAATGAACGGGACATGTGCGGGAGGCACAGGTGCTTTCATGGATCAAATGGCATCCTTGATGGAAACAGATGCGGAAGGCCTGAATGAACTGGCTCAAAATTATACTACAATATATCCTATCGCGTCAAGATGCGGGGTTTTTGCTAAAACAGATGTGCAGCCCCTATTAAATGAAGGAGCGGCAAGGGAGGATATTGCGGTATCCATCCTTCAAGCGGTTGTGAATCAGACCATAGGAGGGCTTGCTTGCGGCAAACCCATCAAGGGCAATGTGGCTTTTTTGGGGGGGCCATTATATTTTTTATCCGAACTTCGCCGGCGGTTTATAGAAACTTTGAAATTGACAAAACAACAGGTGATTTTTCCTGAAAATTCTCAGCTTTTTGTAGCTATAGGAGCGGCACTGGCGGCCACGGAAGGAAAGAGAATGCCTTTTAAAAAATTAGCCAAGAAGGCCAATTCTTTGGAGAAGGAGATAATCCAGGAGGTCAGTATTTTAAAACCGCTTTTTGCAGATGAAGAAGAGTTGAGGGAATTTAGGGACAGGCATAGGGGGCATAATGTTAAAAGAGGGAAATTGGAAGAGTATGCGGGAAAATGTTATCTGGGAATAGATGCCGGCTCCACTACTACAAAGCTGGCATTGATAGGTGAAGATAATTCTTTACTATATTCTTATTACGGGAGCAATAAGGGCAGTCCCTTTCAGTCCACGGTAAATGCTTTGAGGGATCTTTATAATAAATTACCTTGGGATGCGGAAATAGTTTACTCCACAGTGACGGGATATGGAGAGGCACTGTTAAAATCAGCACTGTCGGTAGACATCGGAGAGATAGAAACAATAGCCCACTATAAGGCGGCGGAACACTTTTTACCCGGCGTGGAATTTATTTTAGATATCGGCGGACAGGATATGAAATCTATGCAGGTCAAGGACGGTATTATAGATAATATAATGTTAAATGAAGCCTGTTCTTCCGGTTGCGGTTCATTTTTGGAGACATTTGCTCATTCAATGAACTTGGAAATAGGCGAGTTTGCGGCACATTCGTTGCGCTCAAAAGCACCGGTGGATTTAGGCACGAGATGTACCGTATTTATGAATTCCAGTGTCAAACAAGCTCAAAAAGAAGGGGCAAGTATAGCGGACATAGCGGCGGGGCTTTCTTATTCCGTGATAAAGAATGCTTTGTTCAAAGTGATTAAAATCAGAGATGCCGAGGAATTGGGGGAAAAGGTTATTGTTCAAGGTGGAACATTTCATAATGACGGGGTGCTGAGAGCCTTTGAATTGGTATGCGGCAAGGAAGTTATAAGGCCGGATATAGCCGGAATCATGGGTGCCTTTGGTGCGGCCCTGATTTCCAAGGAGAGGTATGTGGAAGGTGTCAAAACCACACTTGTCACCGAGGAAAATTTGAGAATCCTTTATATGAAGAGTGAAACCGGGCGCTGTGGATTATGCGGAAACAATTGTCTCTTGACCATAAACAAGTTTTCCGACGGCAGGCAGTTCATCACCGGTAACCGCTGTGAGCGGGGGGCAGGTATAGAAAAGAAAAAAGAAACCGTACCGAATTTATATGATTATAAATATAGGCGCATGTTTGCGTATAAACCGTTAAAAATAGAAGAGGCCAAGAGGGGTTCCGTGGGAATTCCGAGGGTGCTCAATTTATTTGAAAATTATCCGTTTTGGTTCGCTTTTTTTACAGAATTAGGTTTCAGGGTGGAATTGTCTTCCAGGTCCTCGAAAGAGATATTTGAAAAAGGCATAGAGACCATTCCGTCGGAATCCGTATGCTATCCTGCAAAATTAGCACACGGGCATATCATGGCGCTTGTGGAAAGAGGATTGAATTTTATTTTTTATCCCTCTATCGCATATGAAAAGAAGGAACGGAGAAAAGCTGATAATCATTATAACTGTCCTGTTGTAGCTTCCTATCCGGAGGTTATAAGAAACAATATGGAGATATTAGAGGATGAAAATATTTTATTTATGAGCCCATTTTTTTCTATGAACAATAAAAAGAGACTTAAAAAACGCCTCTTTGAAGAGTTCGAATTTATGAATATTTCTAAAAGGGAAATAAATAGAGCCGTAAATAAAGCATGGAAAGAAGACAAAAAAGTAAAATCGGATATCAGGGAAAAAGGCGAAAAAGTAGTAAGATATCTTGAAAGGAAAGGTAAGAGGGGAATTGTATTGGCAGGTAGGCCTTATCAGATAGATCCCGAGATACATCACGGTATTCCCGAACTGATTACATCGTTCGATATGGCTGTTTTAACGGAGGATTCCGTGGCGCATTTGGGAAAGGTGGAGAGGCCTTTAGATGTTGTGGATCAATGGACCTATCATTCAAGGCTCTATGGAGCCGCAAGTTTTGTAGCCGAGCATCCTAATTTAGAGCTCATACAGCTCAATTCTTTCGGATGCGGGTTGGATGCGGTCACTACGGATGAGGTAAAAGAAATTTTGGGGCAGTGGGGTAAGATATATACCACATTAAAAATAGATGAAGGAAATAATTTGGGAGCGGCTAAAATCAGGATACGTTCACTGCAAGCGGCCCTAAAAGAAAGGGACAAGAACAAATTTGTTCCCGAAAAGGTAAGGGAAAGACCCGGCAAGGTTATATTTACAAAAAATATGAGACAAAATCATACTGTATTGGTTCCGCAGATGTCTCCGGTTCATTTTCAATTTTTAGAATATGCATTCAGGGCATCCGGGTATAATCTGGATATATTGCCTTCCGTAGATAAAGAGGCGGTAGAGGAAGGTTTAAAATATGTAAATAATGATGCTTGTTACCCATCAATCATAGTGATAGGCCAAATTGTAGAGGCATTAAAATCCGGGAAATATGATGAAAATAATACTTCCGTGGTGATATCTCAAACCGGCGGGGGGTGCCGTGCCAGCAACTATATAGGCTTTTTGAGAAAGGCATTGAGAGATATCGGATTAGGGCATATTCCCGTGATCTCCGTAAATGCCGTCGGTATGGAAAGGAATCCCGGTTTTAAATTAACGCCTTCGCTGCTTCATAAGAGTATGATGGCACTGGCATATGGTGATCTGTTGATGAGGGTCGTTTATAAGGTCAGGCCCTATGAAAAGATACCCGGTTCCACCAATGTTTTATATAAAAAATGGGTGGAAATTTGTAAGGAATCCGTATTGCGGGGTAAGTTTGAGGAATTCGAGCGTAATATCAGAAAGATTGTCAAGGATTTTGATACATTGGAAATAAACGATATACAAAAACCGCGGGTCGGTTTGGTGGGAGAAATTTTAGTAAAATATCATCCTACGGCAAATAATAATATAGTAGACATAATTGAATCTGAAGGTGCGGAGGCCGTAATGCCGGATTTAATTGATTTTTTCTTATATTGTGCTTACAATCAAAATTTCAAACATAGCCATCTCTCGGGCGGCAGGGGAGCCAAAATAATAGGGAATATTATTGTCGGTGCTATAGAGTGTTATCGAAGAGAGATGAAAAAGGTTTTAAGTAAGAGCAATAGATTTGAGGCCCCTAAATCTATTAAACGATTGGCCGGAAGTGCGTCCAGGGTGCTTTCTTTGGGAAACCAAACAGGAGAGGGATGGTTTTTAACGGCGGAAATGATAGAGCTTATAGAGAGTGGAGTGTCCAATATATTATGTATGCAGCCTTTTGCCTGTTTACCGAATCATATAACAGGTAAAGGAATGATCAAGGCTCTGAGAAACAGATATGCAAAATCCAATATCGTTGCTATCGATTACGATCCCGGAGCCAGCGAGGTAAACCAACTGAACAGAATTAAGCTGATGCTGGCGGTTGCTTTTAAAAATATGGAGGAGGAGTTGCAGAAACTGCAGACAGAAACAGACACCGCCCAAATCCTCCCCATCGGCTAAAAAAACCGGGGGGACAGGTACAGTGGTTTTTTTCCTAAAAACCACTGTACCTGACCCCATGGTCATTCGAAGGTGTCAAACATCCTAGTTTTTTTGATAATGTTGTAGGGGCAGACCTGCGTGTCTGCCCTTGGATGACCCCATGGTCTTCGAAGGTGTCAGACTCCTTGGTTTTTTCTATAATGTTGTAGGGGCAGACCCGCGTGTCTGCCCTTGGAGATTCAGTTAATGTAAAATACTTGACTTTTATAATGCATGAAGGGTATAATATACCTTGTAAATAGAACAGGTTTAGAGGCGGGGAAGAGGATAGTAATAAAAGAAAACTGTTTTTAGAGACATGATCAT
>JALNXC010000158.1 GCA_023230535.1 Alkaliphilus sp.
TAATGATTTGAACTATAATAATTGAAAATTATTGTGATTTTACTCTAATATTGTTTAGTATGCTCGATACGAGTTAAATCTACTCGTCACGGACTACTTTTACTCTACATCAGTTTATTATGTTTCTTTTACTGCACCTTAAATATGTTTTTAACTTAATCTACCATTTCAAATCCCAGTTCCAGTAAAGAATTTTAAGATAATACTAAATCAACTTATAGATAACTCTCCAATCCTTTAGATCTAATCAATTCAATAGCTTTTAACTCTTCTTCACTAAGCTCTTCTTTTTCAGAACTAACTGGATTAGAACTCCAATTTTCAAAAATATTCATAATCCTATCTGAAATTCTTATATCTCGTTCCCTTATTTGTTCTAATTTCCAGTCTGCTAGGTGAAATTGAGATAACTCTTGAACTATTGAAATATTAGATTTTTTATAGGATTCTTTTTTCTTTGCAAAATAACCGTTACTAGCTACAATATTCAAGCGTTTCTCAAAAGGCACTTTATTACCTAAATGCTCGATGGTATTATCAACCTCTTCTTCTGAAGTATTGGGGAAATAAGATTCTTGCCATTTCTTCGGTAATATATGTTCAATTTCCCACTTATCAGGTAACAATTCCTTTTGATTTTCATTATCATAAGCTAGCAATTTTAATAGCATTCTAACAACATTTCTATGAGGATTCTTTAGTTCTTCTTTAATTTCATTTTTATCTACTGCCCTAAATTCAATCCTAGGTTTTTTATTATTAATAATTTCTGCATTTAAATTAAGTATATTTTGTTTCACCGCATTTACTGTAGGAGTTACTATATAGCGACTACATAAATTAACAAATAGCCACTTTAGAAAATTCAAGAAATGCTCTTCAAAGTCCTGTGACTCCTTATGTTTCAAATAATAATTTACCACTGGATATTTCCAAAATTCATTTGGATATGAGCTTAATGTATCTAACAATTTTAAAATTTCAAAATTACTAGACCATGGTTCTTCTTCCAACTCTTCATGATTATTTACTACCATCCAGAAACTTAAAATAGAAGTCAAATTACCCATAAGATTAGGTTCAAATAACCTATAAAATCCATTGCTTGAATAATATTTTCTCAAACCCGGAGTTGTAGTTCTCCGATCATTCTCCAATGCTCGTAGATAGAACATATAATAGTAAAATAGTTTTTGAATACTTTCGTCTGCATATTCAGCAGATGTACTAATTTCTTGCCATTTCTCAATAAATTCATTTCTTGCTATAGGGTCTTTAATATTATTATAAATTTTTGCTTTAAATATATCTGCATCTGATAAAGGTAAACCCCTGTCATTAAGAGTTGAAAATATTGTTAGAGCAGTATCCTGGCTATCAGCCTTTATAGGCAACACTATTGCTTTATTTAATATATTATTAATAAAACTATAGAAAGTTAAAGGCTCATCTTTTGCATATTGATCAATTAATTCTTGGCATAAGCTATAGTTTTTTGAGTAGTTATCTTTTGCAGATTTTCCTATAGTTCCTGTCTCCAATATATTAGTTAAGATTGCATTATACTCAGACTCAAATACTCTAGATTCCAATAGGGATTGTTTTCTATTAGCTTTACCTGTTAACTCATCAGTTTGCCAAAGAGCTGGTTCAATTTGCCCAATGAAATTATTCCTTTCATCAGTGTGATCCATTTTTTCAATCTTAGTGTAAATTGCTCGCAGTAATAAGCAAAGAGTAGTTATTCTCTGCTGTCCATCTATAATTTCTTGTTCTTTATTATCATTTGTATAGGATACTATAGTACCTAAGAAATAAGGAGAATCCATTCTCTCTTGTGTATATTCAACTAAGTCATCGAATAAAGTTTGTACTTCTTCATCAGTCCAAGCATAGGGTCTTTGATATTCTGGAATAATAAACATTTCTTTTTTGCCTGACCCAAGAAATTCCCTCACACTTTTCTTATTAATTTCTATTGTTGTTGACATCTGTTCGCCTCCATCTCTGTTGAAAATGTAATGTACATAATCTTTAAACATTCACTTTTCCCCATTTTTGTTGTTTTAAAAACCCTTTCTCAAAAGCCTGTGGGAATATAAACATTTTCTCTCCATCATTAAACTTAACCAAAATTCTGTTGTTCTCTAAATCAATATCTACTACTTCTCCAGGACCAAATTTATTATGAACAACCACATCTCCTATATAAACAAGTTGTTCATAGTTCTTTTTGACATCAAAATCATCTTCATTACTTTCTTCGGCCACCATTAGCTGTTGTTCTTTATAGGCCTTTGTAAAACCATTTATATCCTTAGAGCTTTCTTTTTCTATAACCATTTCCTTTTTTAGTTTTTTACTTGTATCCTTTGAAACATTTTTTTCTTCTATAGCTTTTCCTTTTTTCTTTTTGCTCTTATTTAATCTTCCTATTCCAACCCCTAGAGAAGCTTGCTGCATCCTAAACATTTCTTTATAGTCATTAGGACTAATCACAGTATCCCATAAGCCCACATCTAAACCTTCGTGTTTATTTATTCCTGTATATTCTAAACTAGCATCCTCATATCGCTTAAACTTATATACTGCATCATTCATCAGTGGGCCATTAAATACTCCTAAAGATACTAATAGTTCAAAATCCTTAACTTCTAGTCCAGTAACCTTTTTAAAGAGGCCTGGTTCTAGCTGGGTGATTACATCTTTTAAGGATTTCTCCCTGTAGTCAGTCAAATACATAAAAATAGGTATCCTAGTCGCAAATTTAATCAGTTTTTCTTGTATTTGCTTTCTCATTGACTTATATTCTTTTTCTTCATCACTTATTTCTTTCTTCTCTTTTTTGCTTAGTTTTTCTTTAGCTGTTTTAGCTTTCTTTACCCTCTCAGACTTATTAATAATTGTCTCAATATCTTGATTTAACCTTCTAAAACCTTCAATACTCATCAAGGCCTTCATGGCATCTTCATTCAACATAAGTCTATTTAAAGTGTCATTATCTACATTGACTAAAAGGGCACTTTCCCATCTCTTAGCTAACAGTGTAGCAGATGTACCTGCCATAGCAATATCTAAAACATCTCCTGCATCTATTTCCCTCATGCTACTACCATCGTAAGCTAATACAGGTAAAAACTTTATAAACTCTTGGACCTTTTTCTCTGGATCAGATTCCTCTACATTCAATCTTGTACTATAATCTGCTATTTGCCTTAAAGCCCTATCAAGAGCAAAATCAAAAACATAACATTCTCTTTTCATTATTTCCTTTTCGCCCATTTCCTTATCAATCACCCAAGGACTTTGAACCCTAAAGG
Source organism: Alkaliphilus sp. (assembly GCA_023230535.1). Taxonomy (GTDB): domain Bacteria; phylum Bacillota; class Clostridia; order Peptostreptococcales; family Natronincolaceae; genus JAAZJW01. The sequence continues at coordinate 3,321 of JALNXC010000158.1, forward strand.
CAGCCTGAAAATAGGTCTCAGGACTAGATAAATTTCTTAACATAAAAATACCTGTCCAAGGCCTAATAGTAATTCCTGTGGTCAATTTGCCACACGAAAGAGTTATAGTCTTTGTTTCTAAAGGATTGTCCATTGATTTATAAACTGGCTCTAAGGCATCTAAACCAATTCCTGCTCTAGGCCCAGCCGCCACATTAATTCTATAATCATGAAAGAAATTATTTTGTCTTTCCATAAGCAAATTTTTCATAGCATAGGCTGATGCTACAGAAGGCATAAACCACATGGTATGTGATAAAACATTTAAAAGTCTAGTGTCTGAATAAGGCATAGGTGGTCTTTTATTTCTACCTAGTTTTAAATCATCTGTGCTAGAAGGTAAATGAGCACCTCTAATTAAATTTATCCATTTCTGAACTTCATCCTTATATTTAAATTCGGCATTTTCGCCACTTCCTTCTGCTGAAAAAAATACATTAAGATCAAATTCATCAAACTCACCTTGACTAGCAATCTTTCTTATATCTTCTGGCATTCTATAGGTCATCATGACCATCCTAGGCAAACTCTCATAGGGATTATCCTCCTTATCTCCCCAAGCTTCTTTAGCTGCTTGCTCATCTGAATAGGTCCAGTTAAAAATCTGATCTTCTATAAATTCCCCAGAGTTTATAGCCCTAAAAGGAGTTCCCGATAAAAATAAATAGTAAGATGTTGTAATGGGTAGAAAGGTTTCATTATAAGCATTATCTGCCTCATCTTCCTTGTATTTCTCCATATCTAAAGCTTCATATTCATCCTCATCTTCTTGTTGGAAAAGTTTCCTTGCACTATCTCGCCAGGCTCCAAAATGGTATTCATCAAAAATTACTAGATCCCAATTTAAAGTATGTACCCATTCATTTTTAGCCTTTATACCGCCAGTATCCCTATTAACTCCCAAAAGATCTTGGAAGGAGCCAAAACATACAATAGGCCTGTCCCCATCTAAATCCTCAAAGGAATA
>JALNXC010000159.1 GCA_023230535.1 Alkaliphilus sp.
GAATTCTTTTATAATCAATGATCAATGGATGGAATATTCCATCCATTGGCCTTGTCCTTTTGGAAAGGAATGGATTTAAGAAATGGTTTTTGAACAGATAATAAACGGTCTAACACTTGGCAGCACATATTCACTAATAGCCTTAGGATATACGATGGTTTATGGAATTCTTGAACTTATCAATTTTGCACATAGCGAAATATATATGATTGGAGCTTTTATCGGTCTTATAATGGTATCTGTTTATAAATTACCTTTTATTGTGGCGCTTCTTTTGAGTATGGCAGGTTCGTGCATTTTAGGGATTATAATTGAAAGAATTGCTTACAAGCCTTTGAGGAAGGCTAATCGCATAGCCTCCCTTATCAGTGCAATCGGAGTATCGATTTTTTTACAAAATGCAGTTTTGATGTTGGCAGGCCCCCAGGCGAGAGCCTTTCCTGCTAATTTTAATGTTACAAATTTAAAATTAGGTAATTTGCGAATTTCTTCGCTACAGCTTATAATTTTGTTTGTATCAATTGTGCTTATGATAGGGTTACATCTTTTAATACAAAAGACCAGGCTGGGGCAGGCCATGAGGGCTACTGCTCAGGATAAAGAAACAGCGCAGTTGATGGGTATAAAAATAGATCAGGTAGTTTCGTTTACCTTTGCAATCGGTTCGGCATTAGGCGGTGCCGCCGGGGTGCTTGTAGGAATTTATTTTGATTCGGCAGATCCCATGATGGGATTTTTTCCCGGTTTAAAGGGATTTGTAGCCGCTGTGTTGGGTGGAATCGGGAGCATTCCCGGCGCAATGCTGGGCGGTCTGATTCTTGGTTTAATTGAGATGCTTGGGGCTGTATATATATCAAGATATAAAGACGCTATTGCTTTTGCGGTTTTAATTTTTATTTTATTGCTCAAGCCGACCGGGCTTTTGAGCCGTAAGATTCATGAGAAGGTGTAGGTGAAATAATTTGAGTTACTATTTGCAGATATTGACAGTTATTATAATAAACTCTATATTGGCAGTAAGCCTTAATTTAATATCGGGCTATACGGGTCAGCTTTCCCTAGGCCATGCGACCTTTATGGGCTTAGGTGCATATGCCGCTACCCTGTTTACATTAAAATTGCAAACGCCTTTTCTGGTTTCTATTGTTTTGGGCGCTGTAGTAGCTGCTTTTTTTGGATTTGTTATAGGAGTACCGACATTAAGGCTTAGGGGTGATTATCTTGCAATAGCTACCTTAGGCTTTGGAGAGATTACAAAAAACGTGTTACTTAACTTAAAGATTACGGGAGGCCCCATGGGGCTTAGGGGGATACCAAAGGTTACAAATGTTTATGTTGCAGCAGCAGCACTTATTTTTGTTATTTTCTCCCTTGGTAGAATAATAAATTCCCGTGTTGGAAAATCTTTTATTGCTATACGTGAGGACGAACTGGCGGCCGAAGCAATGGGAATCAATACAACTCGATTTAAAATTTTGGCTTTTATTATTGGTGCTTTTTATGCGGGGCTTGCCGGGGGGTTATATGCTTTTTTATTCAGGTATATTAATCCAAAGGATTTTGGATTTATGAGATCTATAGAGATATTATGCATGGTAGTTTTGGGAGGCATGGGGAACACATACGGTGCGGTGTTAGGTGCGACCATCATAACGATTTTACCGGAATTTCTACGTTCGGTATCCCCGGCTATAGCTCAATATCGTATGGTTCTTTACGGTTTGCTTCTTGTTATTATGATGATTGTGAAACCTCGGGGAATAATTGGTGAATCATCCCTTTCAAATAAAAAACCTAAAAAGCTGCTTGAGAAAGGAGGGGCATAATGGAACTTTTAGAAGGTAATAATTTGAGCATGGTTTTTGGAGGTCTTTCGGCTTTAAATTCTGTGGATATAAAAATAAATAAAGGTGAGGTACTCAGCATTATAGGACCAAATGGCGCAGGTAAAACCACTCTTTTTAATCTCTTGACCGGGATATATTCACCGACTGAAGGTAAAATATGTTTCAGAAAAAAAGAAATTAAAAATTTGAAACCCTATGAGATAACCAGATTGGGTATTGCACGGACCTTTCAAAATATAAGGCTGTTCAAGGAGATGAGTGTTCTTGATAATGTGATGATCGGACAGCACTGCCGCACAAAGGCCGGTATTTTCGGAGCTATATTTAAAACTCCGGCAGTCAGAAGAGAAGAATCCTTTGTCAGGGATAAAGTTATGGATGTTTTAGAATTCGTGGGCCTTGATGATGTATATAAAGAAAAGGCTAAAAATCTTCCATATGGTAAACAACGACGTTTGGAAATGGCCCGTGCCCTGGCTACCGATCCCGAGCTCGTTTTGCTTGATGAACCGGCCGCAGGTATGAATCATCAGGAAACTAACGATCTGATTAAATTGATTGAAAAGCTCAATGATATGGGTAAAACCGTGCTTTTAATAGAGCATGATATGAAATTGGTTATGGATATTTCCCGACGGATTATGGTGCTTGATTATGGGAAGAAAATTGCGGATGGCTCTCCCGATGAGGTCAAAAATGATGAAAAAGTTATTAAAGCATATCTTGGAGATGATTTTCGCAAGGAGAACGAAGGGACCGATGAAATAAAGAGAGTTAAGGAAGCCAGAAGGACTAAGGAGGTCAAGCAGGCTAAGGAGGCTTATGTATGCTGACTCTGAAAAACATAGTAACTTATTACGGCAATATTTGTGCTTTAAAAGGTGTATCTCTGGATGTTAAACAGGGCGAAATCGTAACAATTATAGGGGGAAACGGAGCAGGGAAGACTACGACATTAAAAACTATCTGCGGTTTGGTGCCCGCTACTTCCGGGGAGATCTTCTTTCTGGATAAAGATATTACGAACAAACCCACATCAGATATTGTTGAATCGGGTATAGTTATGGTTCCGGAAGGACGCAGGGTTTTTCCACGGATGTCGGTATTGGAAAATCTTCAGTTAGGTGCATATCTTAATAAAAATCGTCCGGAAATTAAAAATGATCTGGAGAAGGTATTTGATATGTTTCCCATTCTTAAGGATCGCATAAAGCAAATTGCCGGTACCCTTTCCGGGGGTGAGCAGCAGATGCTGGCGATAGGCCGGGCACTGATGGCCAGGCCTAAATTATTGCTTTTGGACGAACCGTCCATGGGCCTTGCACCTAAAATCGTAACCAATATTTTTAATATTATATCAGAAATAAACCGAACCGGAACCACTATTTTGCTAGTGGAACAAAACGCCAGGATGGCCTTATCTATAGCCAACAAGGGTTTTGTTATCGAAACGGGAAATATAGTGCTTGAAGATACTGCAAAAAATCTGTTGCGCAATGAAGAGGTAAAAAAAGCGTACCTTGGGGAATAAATAAATGATTTTAAGAGAATAGAAAAAATAAAAACGGGGTTAGGCTTGAATTATTTACTTATTGACTAAATAGTTCAAGTTTGACCCCTCTTATTATGCCATAGGGATGGCAGAATGTGTGAAAAATGTTTTTTATTTTGCTATCATCGTTATGGAAACCTTATATTTCTGTTATCCTGAGGCGGACAGTATAAACGGCACCCGCGAAGGATCTATGCCCGGGAATAACGCTTTTATTTATTGCGATGCGGATAATATATGCAAATTCTGAACGAAGTGGCGAGGGAATTGTATATAATTTAATTTTATATTGACATAATTTTATATCGGTGATAAACTGTATTGATAACGCTGATAAAGCAAAGAATATAAAAGGGTGGAATTAATGGCCGGTGAAAGAGGAAAAATAGTATCAGTCAATAGAAAGGCAAGGCACGATTATTTTATCGAAGAGACATATGAAGCGGGAATTGCACTAGCCGGAACCGAGGTAAAATCTATCAGACAGGGAAAGATTAACATCAAAGACGGTTATGCTCAGGTTGAAAATGGCGAGGTTTTCCTGTATAATGTTCATATAAGCCCTTATGAACAAGGAAATATTTTTAATAGAGATCCTTTAAGGGCAAGGAAACTTTTGCTTCATAAAAATGAAATCAAAAAACTCATAGGATATGTTCAACAAAAAGGATACGCTTTGATTCCGCTCAGCTTTTATTTAAAAAATGGTTTGGTAAAAGTCGAATTGGGAGTAGGTATCGGCAAAAAGAAATATGATAAACGACAAGTTTTAGCTAAAAAAGATGCCGAACGTCGAATAGAAAGGGAATTTCGTGAGAGACAAAAACAGTAAATCCTTGATATTAAAATTATGGGGGCGTACCGGTTTCGACGGGGGTTTGGAGTCAGCGGTAGCGGGCCGTGTTTCGCTTGGTAGCACGTAA
>JALNXC010000160.1 GCA_023230535.1 Alkaliphilus sp.
CTACGCCGACTGCAGTTGGGGTTGAAAACCGGGATCCTTCGCGGGTGCCGTTTATCCTGTCCGTCTCAGGATGACATTCAGCCCCCCTGCGGGTGCCGTTTATCCTGTCCGCCTCAGGATGACATTCAGCCCCCCTGCAGGTGCCGTTTATCCTGTCTGCCTTAGGATGACATACAAGTTTTCCGTAGATACCGTTTGTCGTCCCGTATATCTCCGCCTCCATCTTTTCATACTCTTCTTTGCCGACAGGATCTGAAACAACGAACCTCTCCGTCATACGAACCGCCCCTATATCCAAACTTATGGTTCTCTTAAGAACACTGCCTTCCCCCAATATCAATTCCGTACTGCCGCCGCCTATGTCTATCACTAAAACCACGGGACAAGAAACCATGGGGACAGTCCTCCCGGTCCGGGGACAGTCCCCATGGTTGTCTCCACGGTCCTCATGGTTGATCTCACAATCCCCATGGTTTTCAGATTCCCCATGAGTCAATTTCATATTGTCCGTTCCGTCCATGCCCATTATTACACCCTTATAGTCCAGTTCAGCTTCTTCTTCTCCGCTTATTATTTTTACATCGTTTCCTGTTTTTTGGCGAATTGCTTGTATTAAGTCCTCTCTATTTTTTGCTTCTCTTACCGCACTGGTAGCTATCGCCGATATTTTTTCCGCTCCGTATTCCTCTGCTTTCTGTGTAAAATCGCAAAAGGCTTCTACATTTTTTTCTATGCCTTCTTTACTTATTACTTTGTTTTTATCTACAGAACCTCCTATACGTGTTATGTTTATGTATTTTTTTTGCTCTATTATTTTACCTTCTTTAGCTGTGGCTAATAGCAGTCTCATTGAATTTGTACCTATATCTACAGCGGCATATTTTTTCATCGGTTTCTTTCCTCCTTTAAATAGCCCATATCAATCTAAGGAAAAATCCATGGGGACAGTCCCCGCCGGCTTTTTCAAATTTACTTCTCATTTCCCACCTCTCATTTCCCATTTCTCACTTCCCACTTCTCACTTCCCACCTCTCATTTCCCTCCTCTCATTTCCCACCTCTCATTTCTCACCTCTCACTTCTCACCTCTCAATTAATAAAGCTAGGGTCCCCCCTAGCCGAATCTGCCCAATATTCTATCTTCTGTTGCCATAACCGTTACCTCGTCTATTATCCTTATTCCTCAATTTGATTTCCGCCATTTTTTCTTCACTGTCTTTTAAAAACTGGCTTATTTGATCCTCAAAAGACATTTCAGATTGCCTTTCCGCAGGATCGCTCCATTCCACTTCTGCGGGTTTCACACTTCTTTCTTTGGCAGGGCTGCTTGCTTGATGGATAAACTGATTTTGCCATTGGATTCAATGGATAAAATTTTTACTTTTACTTTCTGCCTGTTTTTCAAATAATCATGAATGTTTTTTACGTATTCGTCCGCTACCTCGGAAATATGAACCAGTCCCGTTTTGCCTTTTTCTATATCGACAAAGGCGCCAAAGTTTGTGATACCTGAAACTATACCCTCTACTATCGCTCCCACCTGTACCGGCATAAATTTAAAATCCTCCTTCGAAATATGTGTATATTTGAATATTATTATACCATAAAACTGTTAAAAAGTATATAATTTTATGGGTCATGCCATAAACATTTTTAATTGCGGCCATCTTCCAGATCGATAAAAATTAATTCATCCTCCTTTACCATCTTTAAATGTTCCCGTGCAATTTTTTCTATATGCTCGTCCGTATTGCCGTTTTCAATTTTATCTTTTAAAGATTGAATATCGCTTTCTATCTTATTTATATCCTCCAACAGTTTTGCTTCACGAATTTTCAAATAACTCATCTCTTTGTATTGGTCGTAAAAAGTAGAGAAAACATAAAACACGGACAAGATAAATATTATTTTAATTATCAGTTTACCATAATCCCTTCTCTTAGGTTTTCTCATATAAATACACCCCTATTTTTTCCTGAAATATATCCCGATTGTTTTACCGGTGTCTTTTATAATGTTCTTAGGTAGGCTGCCCATTCTCTTTGCCTTATAGTATAAAGGTTTTAATTGTTTTTTGCAACAATTATAAGGACCTGTAATTAAACATAATGTGACACTGAAAGGATATTTTATCAATCTACATATATCTAAAATAAAATTTTTTACGGATCCGAGCAAAAACAGCATGCCTTGTATCACCGATGCACTCAATGAAATCCGATAAAAACTCGCTCCTATTATGAACCCCAGAAAATTATAGTAGCGCACCGCCCCTTCATTGCTGAATACGAGCACATAAAAGGCAACTATAAAAATGAAAACCCAAAATATCAGATCCTGTATCATAGTTGCTATCTTTTTAGGATTAAAGAGCCCCCTGAATATGCGGTATAGATCATACATAAATCCTATTAATATTCCCCCGCAGATGGTAATAAATAATATGTAAGTTTCTTGGGATATTGAATATATATTCAAATTAATCACCTCAAACAAGATTATTTTAAATTCTACCTATATATTATGTAATTATAACTTGTCAGGTGACAAAAATAAAAAGGGCGGACACATGGGTCCGCCCCTACTATTTTGCAGGCAGACACATGGGTCTGCCGCTACTATTTTGCGGGCGGACACACGGGTCTGCCACTACTTGGAATTTGCCCCTATTTAAACATTTTTCCTAAAAATCCGGTTCCCCTCTCTCCCATGCCCTGCCTATCACTGTAGTTGAGAGAATATATGGTTCCCCTGATTGATATATTGCCATCTTCTATGTTAAGCTTGTTTACATCCAGCTCACCGCCTTTAATTGTCAATACCCCCGCCACTGTTTCCAATATTACTGTTTCACTATTGAAACTATTGACATGTTCTACACCTGAAACATTGAGTTTTTCTCTATTTTCTAATATTATACTATGATTGCGATGCCCGTCTATCCTCTTTTCTTCCAAAGTACCCACCCTTCCTGACATTAATCAATATTACTATTAATTATGTAGGAAAAAAGGTTGTTAGAACTAGAAAAACCATGGAAGCTTGGTTTCAGATGAAAAACCGCGGGGTCAGGTTCCCCGGTCAAAAAAACTGACCACGGAACCTGACCCCATTGTTTTCTCCTCGATATGTACCTATTGTTTCCTCATCGATTTAGCCTCATTGTTTTCTTCATGATTTTCGTAAACCTTACCTTCTTGCTAATCCCATAACTTAACTATTTTCACATTTTTAAAATAATGATTGATTATATCTTTCGCTTTTTTACCTTCGGCGGCCATTTGGTTTGCCCCCCACTGGCTCATTCCTACCCCGTGGCCGTAACCCTTGCCTTTCATAGTCACTTTATCACCTTCCACAACTATGGATTCCAACATAGTGGATTTCATCTTGGTGCTGTCCAATGCTACTCTAAAAGAAGGTGCGTTTACCGTCTTATCCCCTATTTTTAATTCCGTAGCCCTTCCGGAGGGGCCTTTATTTGATATTTCAATGCTGTCAAAGTTCTCGATATTTTGCCCCACCTTCTGCATAGCCTCTTTTATTTCCGCTTTGCTGAAAGTAGCCGTCCAGTTTGCATCTTTTGAAGGGGCCTCTGAAGAATCCGGAGATTCTACGACCTGAATGTATGGAGGTTCCGCCTTTTCATAACCCAGCCCCTCTTTGGCCGCAGCGGTCCGCCCCCCGGCGTGTGCATGAAACCATGCCTTAACATATTCTCCATCGCATAACAGCACCTGCCCCCTGGTTTTTGCAACAGCATCTATCACCCTGTCGTTAATTTTATTTGCATCCCATGCCTGGGCCTCCTCTATGTCCGTAGAAATATGTGCACCTTCATATTTGGAATTCCCCTTTTCCGTAACAAATTCCATTACAAAGGTCCGCGCCAATATGGCTTGGGCCGCCAAGGCTTCCGCGGGAAAATCATTATTCATCTCTCCCGCCAATACACCGACGACATAGTCCTCAAACTTCATTTCATCCACTCTTTCGGCATCCGTGAGATAGACCTTGAGCAAGGGCTCCTTTCCTTCGCCCTGACTGATGGCTTTCGGTATAGCGGGTTTTTTAACTTCCTGCTCTACTTTCTGAGGTGCTTCTTTGTCCCTCGGGCGTTTAGCCGTTTGACATGCTGTCAATGAAACCGTAAGTAAAATAACTGCCAAAATCAAATTTATATTTTTATATTTTTGCATATTGATATCCTCCCTCGTAAATATTGCCGAATGACTGTTAAATCATTGTTAAAAATCGAGATCCTTCACGGGTCAAACTCATTCTGTCCATTTCAG
>JALNXC010000161.1 GCA_023230535.1 Alkaliphilus sp.
ATGTAACGTGGATAATACTAAATGCCCGGTTTCGGCAGCGGTTAAAGCTATTCCTATAGTTTCCAAATCCCTCATCTCTCCAACTAAAATGACATCAGGATCTTGTCTCAGAGATGCTCTCAGGGCATTAGAAAAAGATAAAGAGTCATGGCCTATTTCTCTCTGGTTAACTATACTTTTGTTATGTTTATGTAAATATTCTATAGGATCCTCAAGTGTTAATATGTGGCAATTTCTTTCCCTGTTTATTTGATCTATTATAGTGGCCAAAGTAGTAGACTTTCCGCTTCCGGTAGGCCCCGTTACCAAAATTAACCCCCTTGGTTTCTTTGCTAATTCCCTAACAATAGGCGGGAGCCCAAGTTCCTCCATAGTCGGAATTCTTAATGCCACCGCGCGTAATGCCATTCCGTAACTCCCGCGCTGTTTGAAGGCATTTATACGAAATCTGCCTAACCCCGGGCGCGAAATAGAGATATCTATTTCCCCTTTTTCTTTTAGAATTTTTAATTGTTCTTCGCTTAAAACTTGGTTGATGAGTGTAACGGTATCTTCCGGTTTTAAAACAGGCTGTTCCATCCGATGCATTTCACCGTTTATTCTAATAATAGGCGGGACCCCGACTGTAATATGTAAGTCCGATGCATTTCGTTTTACTGTTTCCTCCGCAAGCTGCAAAAAGTTCATGTTTTCCCCCCTAATCTAGATTGAATAAGTTGCCCGTAACAGTTCCTCTACGGTTGTAACCCCTCCCTTTACCAATTGTATGCAGTTCTCCTCCAAAGGGACAAAGTTTTGTTTTTTAGCCTCCGCCTTGATACTGTCCATACTTGAACCCTTATCTATTAACAGTCTTATTTCTTTAGTTACGGGCAGTATTTCGTGAACAGCTACTCTGCCCTTATATCCTGTGTTGTTACAAAAATTACATCCTCCGCCTTTGTATATTGTAACTTCTGCAGTATCTTCCATACGAAGCGCTTTTTTTTCTAATGCATCTGCAATATAGCCGATTTTACAATTATCACATATTTTTTTTACTAATCTCTGGGCGGTTACCCCTACTACGGATGAAGAAACCAGGTAGGGCTTCACCCCCATATCTATAAGTCTTGTAACCGAAGACACCGTATCCCTGGTATGCATTGTGCTTAAAACCAAATGTCCTGTAATAGCAGCCCTAACGGCAATTTGCGCGGTTTCATCATCCCTGATTTCACCTATCATTATAGCATCGGGATCCTGGCGTAGAATCGCCCTAAGCCCGCCGGCAAACGTGAGCCCCGCTTTTATATTCACCTGTACCTGATTTACACCATCCATTTGATATTCAACCGGGTCCTCAACCGTAATAATATTTTTGCTTACTTGGTTTAATTCTTCTAAAATTGCATATAAAGTTGTTGTCTTACCGCTGCCGGTCGGGCCGGTAACCAAAATAATACCGTTTGGACTTTTTATAATTTTTTCAAATACGGTTAAATTTTGTTCCGTAAATCCAAGTTGTTGTTTTGTAAACAAAAAACTGCTTCTTTCCAGTAAACGCATAACAATTTTTTCCCCGTGTACCGTCGGTAAAGCCGATATACGTAAATCAACTTCCTTATCTTCTATATTCATTTCTATACGCCCGTCTTGCGGTAACCTTCTTTCGGCTATATCCATTTTACTGATAATTTTAATCCTGGTAACTATGGCAGAGTGGGTTGCTTTTGCAGGTGCCATAATTTCCTGAAGGTCACCGTCTATCCTGAATCTAACTTTTATAATTTTTTCAAAAGGTTCTATATGTATATCGCTGGCTTTCATTTTTACGGCTTGCCTGATTATCGAATTTACCAGTTTTACTACCGGAGCGTTGCTGATTTCGCTTAAAAGCTCCTCGTCTATATCGTCCGTAACTTCCACCTGATAGTTCCGCCTAAATTCCGCTAGGGCCCTTTCAACACTTTCCGTTTCATAATACTGATCTATTGCATTTAATATTCCTTGATTGGTGGCTATTACCGGTATTACCTCAAGGCCCGTTGCCATTTTAATATCGTCAATAGCAAAAATATTTAACGGATCCATCATTGCAACAATTAGTTTTTCCCCGTCTTTTTTAACCGGAATCAATGTATATCTTCTGGCTAATTTTTCGCTTATTAATCTAGGAATTTCAGGATCTATAACATATTTATTTAAATTTATATGTGGTATTCCAAATTGAAACTCCAACACTTCTATAATCTTGTCTTCACTCACAATTCCTTCTTCTACAAATACTTCCCCTATTTTTTTGCCGGTAGATTTTTGCACCTCCAGGACATATTCCAATTGATCCTGTGTTATCAATCCGTTTTTTAATAATAAATTTCCTAAACGTTTAACTTCTTTATTCATATTTAACCCCTCTTTTTTTATACTATAAAAGGGCTAATTATATATTTGTCCCCTATTTTAAAGTATATTCTACACTGATTGACAATTCCCTCTTAAAATAAGATAAGATTTTACAAAATTTACACTTATATGTCTTATTTCATAACTATTCCGAATAAGTAACTAATTATCTTTATTTCATAAATATATATTATATTACATTTATATCCCAAGACCTTTATACCCTGAATTTTATATTACAAATCATATTCTATATTATATAATCAATATATGCCACATATAAAAAAATAGAGACCACATTATTATACAATATGCATATAAATAACAATTTTTATCTTTTTATATATCGCCCCTATTATCTTTTAAAACTATCTTCAATATATGTCTTTCAATTTTTCTTACGAGGGTTGTCCACCAAAATTCTTTTCCTACTATGGGAACCACCAATACGGTGAAGAGCCCTATGCGATTTCCTCCCAGTACGTCCGTAAAAATTTGATCTCCTATGACAGCCGTATTTTCCGCCGTTGTGCCTATGTTCTTCATTGCCTTTTTAAAGGCCCCTATTCTGGGCTTCAATGCCCTGTGTATTGCGGGCAATTTTAATTCCTCGTTGAAAACAACAACGCGATCCCTTGTGTTGTTGGAAACCAGGCATACCTTAAATCCCTCTTTTTCTAAATTTAACAGCCATTGTTTTGCCCTTTCGGTGATATATTTGATATCCCAAGATACCAATGTATTATCTATATCTATAATCAATCCTTCAATATTATTTTTTTTAAGTTTTTCTAAATTTAGTTTAAAAACCGATTCTATATGTAGATCCGGGGTTAACAATTTCAGCATTTATTTATCACCTTTTTACAGTTAATAGTTGATAGTTAATAATTGATAGCTTATAGTTAATAATTGATAGCTTATAGTTTATAGTTAATAATTATAATTTGGTTTTTTGCCTTTAACTATTAACTTTTAACTATTAACTGCCTTATCTTCCTATTTCCGAAAAGATACCTTCGTACTCCGGCATGCGCCCGTACAGGCGTACGAATAATAGTTTATAATTGGGGCAGTTTGCCTCTTTGGTAATTTCCCTTAATATTTCGGCAACCGCTTGTTTATTTGTTTTGAACCCACCGTTAATTTCCGCAAATTCTTTTTCAAAATCATGCCTTTTTTTATTGTCGTCCCATATCTCTTTATATCCCCTTGCGTACCTCCGTATAACATTATGTATCTGTGAAAATTGATCCCTGGTTATGTTTAATTTAATCAAAATATCGGATATGCCTTCAAGTTTAACGTGTTTTTGCAATATTTCCATTTTCCATTCGAGTAAATCAATTTTGTCTTCTAAGGCCTTAATTTTTTCTTCCATAATACATGTCCTCCCTGGTCCAATTGCACCACATTGTCAATTTATTCTTTTATTATATCATAATGGAATTATATTTATAAATCATTAAATTTAAAATATATGGTTTATGTTATTCTAGATAAAATAAAAAATCCCGTTTTAAGATTCTTCGTGAGCACCGTTTTATGCCCTAACCCGATTTGCAAGCAAATCGTTGGTAGGTCAAACGCAACGAACATCAAATTTGTACGACCAGAGGGAGTAAACAAATTTGTAATGTTCGACTGCATATACTGAACGTCTCAGAATGACAAAACGGATTCTTCGTAGGCGCCGTTTATGTTGAATATCCTAGAATGACAAAACTGATTTCTTAGGGGTTGGGTTGTTTAGTTTTTATCATATATGATAAGGTTTGATATGATATATATCATAAATAATTAAAGGCCCTTACGGACCTTTAACTGTTCACATTAAACGCTTTATTCAGCTTTTTTATTGCCCTCTTTTCAATTCTGGATACGTATGATCTTGAGATCC
>JALNXC010000162.1 GCA_023230535.1 Alkaliphilus sp.
AAAAAGTTGCCGTTCTTGCTAAATTTAACTAAAGAACCATATGCTCCTCCTGCTATACGTACCCTGTCCCAAAGATAATCCAAGCCTATTATTGTTCTCAATACCTGCATATGACCGGAATATTCATACCCTAACTTTTTAAAATTATTTCCTTTTGATACATACTGTACCTTACTGGTTGTCAACAACCCCTCATTCTTAGAATCAAATTCAAAAGAATACTTACGTTTTTCCAATTTATCATCCGGCAGAGCCTTGATAAGTAAACTGATTTCCTTATCAACGAGCTTAAAATCCTTATCTTCGGAAGTAATGCCTATTAAAATATTATTTTTATTAAAGATTAACTCAGATACTTTTTTCAGATTTTCCGATATCTCTTCCTGTTTTTCGGCAAATTGCTTAACCAAATCGGAAATAAACATATAATAGGAAATACCGCCGGTTTCCTCTATATATTTACCTAATGGCGAAAAATAAGAATTTACCCTGATCCCGGCAATCACATGGCCTCTATCAAAAATAGTCATCTCCAAACGAGATTGCGATTCTTCTATCACTTCCCTTATTCTGTTAATATCGTCAAACTCAGTTCTGTTTACCAATTCTATCAACAGATTAAACAGCTGCGTTAAATTTTTTGTCAGTGCAGAAGATTGAATGACAAATTTCGGCAAATATAATTCATCGCTATATTTTAAGGAATATGTATTTATTCCGGATGAAATCCCACCTGTGTTAATATTTATTAAATTTGACAGTTCCTCATAGCCATAGTTCTTTGTATTTATACTCCCCAATAAACTGGTTAACAATGTAATATATGGTATTAATTCTTGGGGAACAGACGTAGTATCAAAAAATAGATTAACATAAGCAATTTTGTTGGTAAAATCGGGATGATGCAAAACTTTAACTCCCTGATTTATTGTTTCATTCAGCTGTATTTCCTCAATTTCTTTTCTGATATCCTCCCTATCTAAGAGAGGTATAGATAACAGCTCTTCCTCTGTTTCCGGTCTGGATTGATACTCTTCTAATTTTTGATTTGATTTTATCAGTTCGATGATCTCTCCCTCGCTCAACTGTGCCTTATATTCCTTGAGCATCCTATCTTCTTCTCGTTGTTTTTTATTTACAAGACCCCTTTCGGGTTCTAATATTATTAGACTGCTATGAAAATTATTAAGTATATATTCTTCAATTAAGACCTCAAAATAATTTGTATCTAAAGCCGTTTTTATATTATTTAAACTTTCCTCATACTCAAGATGAATCCAGGGCTCTTTATTGTATAGCCAGCTGTTCATACACTGAATATTATAAACCAACCCCTTTGGCCTTTGTCCATAATCCGCCTCCCGGAGTTTGAATTCATGAATATTAATTGCTGCCTCAATTATTTTTTTGTCAATGCCTTTTTCAACAAGTTCAGTTAAGGTATCTTCGATAACCTTTAGAAATACTTCTTTGTTTTCCCTGTTACTATTTTTAACAACAATACTGAATACAGGTTGCCTAATGCTGCTGTTAAAAGAACCAAAAACATCCCTTGCAATATCGGCCTCAATCAGTGCCTTTTTCAGCGGTGCCGCCGGAGTCCCAAGGAGTATATAATTTAAAATAGTAAATGCCAATACCCTCTCCGCATTTTCCGACCCGCCTACAACATAGTTTTTACTTATAAATGTCTTATCCGACACACTTTCATCGACAGAAACAGAATATGCCTCCACTACCTCTTTACATTGCCTAAACGAAGTTTGAATATCAATATCGGAACTAACTTCTATTTTGTCAAATTTATCTAAATACTCCTCATCTATAAATCTTAAATATTCCATTAAATCACCGTCTCCATACAGATACATATAACTGTTTGACGGGTGATAGTATGTTTTGTGAAAATTTAGAAACTGTTCATATGTTAAATCCGGTATTACCTCCGGATCCCCACCGGATTCAAATCTATATGCAGTGTCCGGAAACAAAGATTCTTCTATTTTCCTAAATAATATTTGTTCCGGGGAGGTAAACACCCCTTTCATCTCATTATAAACAACACCCTTGATAATAATCGGGTCATCGGAATTGTTAAGTTCATAATGCCAGCCCTCTTGCATAAAGGTTTCCGGCCCGTTATATATGCCGGGATAAAATACCGCATCTAAGTAAACATCCATTAAATTAAGAAAATCCTTATTATTTTGACTGGCAACAGGATACATGGTCTTATCGGAGAAAGTCATTGCATTTAAGTATGTATTCAATGAACCCTTTGCCAATTGAATAAACGGGTCCTTTAACGAAAATTTTCTGGAACCGCAGAGTACGGCATGCTCCAATATGTGGGGTAATCCGGTACTATCTGATGGAGGTGTCCTAAAGCTAACAGAAAAAACCTTATTGCTATCGTTATTTTGTAAATGAAATAACCTGGCACCACTCTTATTATGACAAAATAATCTCCCTATAGAATTTATTTCATTGATGTTTTTTTCTTCCAACAATTGAAAACCTTCATAAATATTACCTATTTCAAGCCTTTCCATTATACTCCTCCTAGCTATTTAAATAATTGTTATATATAATATTTCCCCTTTAACTAAAATCTAACACTATATTTGTTGACATGTTTTCAGCTTTATCTTTATCCTGTTTCAATCCAAATCTATTTTTTAATTTTTTATAATCTTGTTTATATAGAACCCCATTTGCATACACCCATATTTCAAACCTACTACGTTTTAATTAGCTAGTTTTCCAATATTATCTTTTTTTCTAACTATACATATATTCTATCTTGCCACAAGAATCCCTTTATTATATATTCAAAAATGAAACTTAGAATAAACAATTATTTTATCTATCACCCTCATACTATCATGGTCTAACCATACTACATATTTTTGAAAAAGCCATATATAGCACTTAATTTAAAATGGGGCCTAAAAAACCAGACCCCATGGTGAACCTTTCTAATATATTTCGTTGTATATGACATTAAAAAATTATTGAAGCGCCTTTACAATCACCGTAACCGCTTCTGCCCTTGTCGCTTTTCCTAACGGTTTAAATGTATTATCCGGATAGCCTTCTATGATTCCTTTTTCTGCCGCCGCCGCAACGGAGTCCTTTGCCCAAGCTGAGATATTTTCCTTGTCGGCAAATGCTATATTTGAATCTTGAGAACTGATTTTTAAAACTCTTGTGATCATTACCGCCATTTGTTCGCGTGTAATTAAATCATCCGGTCCAAATGTATTTTCATCATACCCTAATACAATACTGTTGGCTGCCGCTGTAGCTATAAAGTCTTTGGCCCAATGATTTTTCGTATCTGCAAATACTCTATCCGATTTAGTTTCCGGGCTAAATGCTCTAACAAGCGCTGTAGCAAATTCAGCTCTTGTAATATTATTATTTGGTTTGAATGTATTATCCGGATAGCCTTTGATTGCATCTAAATTTACGAGGTCCATTATAAATTCTTCCGCCCAATGGCCTTCTATGTCCGTCAATAGGATAGTAAATTGTTCGGGCTCTTCGGGCTTTTCTTGTTCGGTATCCTTTTCCACTGCTAATATTGCAAATTTAGTAAAATGTTCTGTTTCGCCTTCTACAATTCCTTTTTCCTCGTTTACCGATATATTACCCAGCTTTTCCCATCTGCCTTTTGATTCATCAAGCCAATATATTGCAAGATCATATTTGGCTGTATCATATTTATTTTTTTCATATCTTAATGTTATGGTAACAGGCTTTTTGAAATCACCTATTTTATCTTTGATAATCTCTATAACATCGCTTGCAAGTCTTGCGTTTTTAGGGATTGGCAATCCTGATGTATTCGTAAACTTTTCGATCTTAATTTTAATCTTTTCTCCAAATGCATCCTTTGGTATGAATATATTCGCACCGTATCTTTCAAAACTGCCACCTGAAATTTGTATTGTCAGTGTGCTGCCGGAAAAAGCATCTCCACCACCGCTATATGAAATTTCAGGCGATTCTTCTGTCCATTCAGCATAAAATGTTACATCTTCGGTTACCATATATGGAAAGGTTGCCTTATTGTTAAAATCTTCGTCTTCATACCAACCATCGAATTTATAGCCGTCTTTCGTAGGTTCAGCAGGTTCATTTAAATCATGATCAACTTCTACGGTTTCGGTTTTATACACTTCGCCATCGCTCATAAAAATAACTGTGTATTTTTCAGGCGGTTCTTCTGTCCATTGGGCATAAAATGTTACATCTTCGGTTACCGTATATG
>JALNXC010000163.1 GCA_023230535.1 Alkaliphilus sp.
ACCGGGTTCTAAAGAGGATCCCATAGTTACATTATCTTATCTGGAATTAAAAATCAGCCAGCTAAAAGATTATATCGACAAAAAAAGCTTTTCACCCGGCGATTCGCAGTCTGCCGATTCTGTAGACAATTTAACATATGAAGTTGTAGAATTGAAAAAAGGGCAATACCTGGTAGCCGGGGCAGGAACGGAAATAATCCTGAGAGCGGGTGAAGCTGCGGCGATTACAAGCCCACTTGGAGGGCTGTCCGATGTAACCGGTGCCAAGGACATACAACAGGATGAAAAGATTCCCACTGATCACCTGTTGATCATACCCAGGGATGATGGCAGGGGTCTTCGCGCTTTATCGGATTCTTTTTTATTAGTAAGGGGTAAGTATACTATAAAATAAAGTTTTCAAGATAGGCTTCCCACAGTTAAAAAGGGAAGTCCATTTTGTTTGATCATACATATTAATTTATTTCTTATACCGGCCGGGTTTATTTAATATCCGATTGTTTATTAATACAATAATTGAATCTGTCAAAGTGCGGGGAGGAAGGTGCTTTTCATGAAACAAAATAAAAAAATATTTTTGGTTATCCTACTGAGTATAATTATATTAGCCACAACGATATTTAGAAGAATCAATATAGAGTCAAACAATAAAGTGGTTGATGTAGTCTTGGACTATGTTGAAATGAATGAAATGGCCTTACAGTCCGATAATGAACTAAAGTGGTGGTTTGGCAATTTTAAGAATATAGGTGTTAAATATGTGGGCCTCCATGAAGAGAACCTCGAATCTATGATAGACGACAATAAAGATGTTGAAGTTGTCATGGCCTGGGATTTATTACAAAGCAGCAGGTTAAAAGGCCTTTATTTGGCCGGTTTGGAAAAGGATTATGAGATCGGTAAATATGATGTTTTGGTAAGTACCGGATCAGAGGAGATTTTTAATTTTATACATGATGGTTTAATCGGTCGGTATGAAGGGGATCTATTTGAAATTTTGTCCCATGAGGGGGGCAGGTATGCCATATTGCTCAGGGGGACTATAAATGATACGGTTTATTTAAAGGGAGAATCCTTTACAGATGCATATGATAAGGGTGTGGCATTGAGGCAGACACCCCATACCTCAAAATTGATAAAATTGGGCCTGGGCTTCGACGACGAGAAGATAGAACTTATCAGGGAGAGCGGATTGGAAGTATTGCCGAGGCCTTCAAACTACAGTCCATGGACAACGGATAAATATATCAGGGCTCTGTTTGATGACTTCGAACATTTTGATATGATTCCGCCTGTTTTTATATTTACCGGGGATGCGGTTTTAGGGTATCCTAACTATAATTATCTGGTATCGGAATATATGCAGGATAATGATATAAAAGTGGGGTTGATAGAGACATCCGTGCAGAGGAAACATCTGGAGCAAACAGCAATAGAAGATTTAGCCAGGGGATTACAATATAATGCCGTCAGAATATTTTCCGTCTGGCCATATGTACAGGAAAGATTTAAATTCTATAATTATGAGGGTGCGGAAGAGATTGAAAATGCCTTTTATAGAGCGGTGACGGAAAGAAATATAAGGTTGATATATTTCAAACCCTTCAAGGAGAACAAGGTATCTTTCGTAACCGATTTTGAAGAATATAAAAAAATGTTCGACAGGTTCGAAAATAGAATAGCGGCACATGGCATGGCAATAGGAAGAAGCAGCACAATGGCGCCGAACAGGGTTCGCATAGCCAAACAGACCTTGATAGGCTGGGGGGTTATTGCCGCAGGTGTCTTACTTTTGTCTTTTTTATTCAATATGAGCAGAAAGGTAAAAGATATTTTATTGATCTTGGGTATGCTGGCGGTGCCGGCAATATATGTGATGATACCGCTTTTAATGGAGAAATTGATGGCTCTGGCGGCTTCCATCATATTTCCTTCATTGGCGATGGTATGGGTGTGCAGCGAATGTAAAAAACATTTCAATGATTATAGGGAATATTCCTTATTGAATATCATCGGGATTGGAGTAAAAGACTTGACAATAGCAACGATCATTTCGATGCTTGGCGGTTTTTTCGTTGCCGGGATATTGTCTAATACCGAATTTTTGCTGGAAATGGACATATTTAGAGGTGTCAAGTTCAGCCAAATAGTTCCGATAGTTTCATATGGAGCAACTTATATAGCTTATTTCGGATATAAAAATAGGAGGAATGCCGGTGAAAAACCTTCCTTGGGATTGAAGGATATAAAAGCCTTCCTATTGGAAGACGTAAAAATAATCTACATTATATTATTAACAGTATTATTAGTGATAGGATATGTTTATATCGCCAGAACCGGTCACGAAACAAATGTTCAGCCGTCTACATTTGAAATGATGGCGAGGAACATATTAGAAGAGAGATTGTTAGCGAGACCCAGGATAAAGGAATTTTTAATAGCATCTCCGGCTCTTATGGCGGCCATATATTTCGCTAAAAATAGATATAAATTTCTTACGTTTATTGCAGGCCTGACGGCTGTCATGGGACAGGCTTCAATCGCCAATACGTTCAGCCACTTAAGAACCCCGATATATTTATCGGTCATGCGTATAGTTTATTCTTTTGGGCTGGGTATAGTTCTGGGGGCCGTATATATTGCCATAATAGAGATCATATTTAAAACAGTCTTCAAATTATCAAGTACCTGGACGGCGAAGGAGAGAAATTGATGAACAAGATACTTATATTTGGATATTATGGATTTCAGAATACGGGAGATGAAGCAATATTACAGGTAATAATCGATCAAATTAAAAAAAATATTCCCCATGCGAAATTAACCGTTCTAAGTTATAAAGCGGCCGAAACCATGAAAAAATATAATGTAAGGGCCATAAGCAGAAATAAGTATATTGATCTGATAAAGGCTATAAAGGAATCGGACATAATAATCAGCGGTGGGGGCTCAATTTTGCAGGATGCTACCAGTGCAAGGTCCCTTATTTATTATCTGGCTATCATATATCTGGCGAAAATGCTGGGTAAAAAGACCATGTTTTACGGTAACGGGTTTGGCCCCATCACTAAACCTTTTAATAAGAAACTTGCAAAGTACATTGTCAATAAGGTGGATATAATAACCGTAAGAGATCATCAATCCAAGGAAGAGATCGAGGCATTGGGGGTAAAAAAGGATATTACAGTGACTGCCGATGTCACTTTTTCTATGAATTTACCATCCGATGAGCTCGTCAGGACTATCTATGAGAATGAAAATATAGACACTACGAAACAATTGATAGGGATATCCGTGAGGAGATGGCATGGGGAAGATGTATATAAGGAGATAATAGCGAGTACCTGTGAAAGCCTGATAAATAAAAATTATGAAATAGTCTTTATTCCTATGCAATATTTTGAGGATGTTTATATATCCGAAGAGATTGCTCATATGATGAATAGAAAGCCTAAGATAATAAAGAGTGAGTATTCCCCGAAAGAAATGGCGGGTATAATCGGCGGGCTGGATTTATTGATAGGGATGAGGCTGCATTCACTTATCTTTGCCGCTATGGCCGCCGTCCCCATGGTGGGCTTGGAATATGACCCCAAAATTTTGAATTTCCTGAACCTGGTAGGACAGGAGAGTGCCGGGAGGGTAGAAAATCTCTGTATTTTTCATCTTCGTGATATGATTGACAAGGTCATATATAAAAAGGAAAAATACAGGCATAACTTGATAGATATAAGAGATGAATTGAGGCAAAGGGCCGAGCTGAATATAGAGATATTAGAGGAGTTCATTATAAAAGGTGAGGGGCGATGAGGAAACGGGAGAGTATATTAAATATTAAATTTGATGTGGTTGATGAAAAAGAGGCAATGGAGAGGCTTATAGGGTTTTTAGACGAAGATTCTCCGGTGAAAGAGGTGTACACACCGAACCCCGAAATTGTGATGTTGGCGCAGAAGGATAAGGAATTATTTGATATACTCAATAATGCGGATTTGGTCTTGGCGGACGGAATAGGGCTGATTATAGCCTCGCGGCTAAAAGGGCTGCGGTTGAGGCACAGGGTTACCGGAGTGGATACCATGGACAAATTATTGGGGTATTGTGCAAAGAACCGGAAATCAATTTTTATGTTCGGGGGAAAACCGGGAATTGCGGAGATGGCCTGCGAAAATATAAGAGAAAAGTATAAAGGTATAGAGGTTTCGGGGCATCATCACGGATATTTTGACGAAAAGGATGAAATAGGAATAATAGATAAAATAAATAATTCA
>JALNXC010000164.1 GCA_023230535.1 Alkaliphilus sp.
AGCTGAACCCTCCAAAATTATTTTTAGTCCCGACAAAACCCAATACGGGGCCGATATTTCCTAGTGTTGCGGCTACGGCACTGGATACGCTCACAATGTCCAAGCCCTCCAATGATATTATTATGGTCGATATAATAAATATCATAATATATAGAGTAAAAAAACTGTTTATACTCACTATGGTTTCGTCCGTGACCTTTTTTCCGCTATTTTTTATTGAAATAAATGCTCTGGGATGAAACAATTTTGCTACGTCCCTTTTGATAAGTTTACCTAAAATCAATATTCTGATAACCTTCATTCCACCTGCGGTAGAGCCGGCACAACCTCCTATAAACATGAGTGTAAACAATATGGTCTTGCTAAAAGCAGGCCAAAGATCAAAATTTGCAGTGGTATATCCCGTGGTGGTTATTATTGAAATTACCTGAAAGAATGAATCTCTGAGCGAACGGAAAATACCCGCATAAGATGTCATGAAAAGATTGATTGTAATAGCTATAATAGCAGTGGAAACTATGGTTAAATAAAGTCTCAATTCTTCATTTTTGAGCACATCTTTCCATCTGCCTTTAAATAAATAGTAGTATAGAGAAAAATTTACTCCTGACAATAACATAAAAATTCCTATTATAATATGAATATATGTGCTGTCGTAAAAAGCGATACTGTTATTTTTTATGCCGAACCCTCCGGTACCTACGGAACCGAAAGTATGCAATATAGAATCAAAAAAACTCATCCCACCTAATTTTAAAAGTATAATCTGCAGTATGGTTATAGAGAAATATATTACATATAAAATTTTAGCCGTATCTTTTATCCTCGGCATTATTTTATCTGCGGTAGGGCCCGGGCTCTCTGCTTTAAATATTTGAAAACCACCTATCCCCAAAGCAGGAAGCAGGGCTATAGTAAAAACTAATATACCCATTCCCCCTATCCAATGAGTAAATGAACGCCAGAATAAATTTCCATGGGGAAGGCCTTCTACATTGCTCAATATCGATGCTCCCGTAGTTGTAAATCCGGATACGGTTTCAAAAAATGCATCTATATAAGAGGGTATACTCCCGGATAAATAAAAGGGAAGTGCGCCGAATAAGGAGGCAAAAATCCAACCCAGAGCAACTATGGCTAAACCTTCCCTGATATTGACATTATTTTTAGTTGTGGTTTTTTTAGACATTACAAAACCTATAACACCTGTTATTATTACAGTAATAAGAAATGCCATTTTATCGTGTTCCTTGGTATAAAAGGCTATACTTAACGCCGGTAACATCAAAACGGATTCTACCATAAGTATATTACCTAGTACCTTTAACACGATTCCGTAATTCACTAAAAATACCTCCCTTATTCGATTTCATAAACATTTTTAAAGTAGGTAAATCTTTAGTTAAACTGAATACGATTATTCTATCTTTCGGGTATATAATGGAGCTTCCCTTAGGGATAATAACATCCCCGTTGCGGACTATAGCCCCTATTATAATACCCTTTGGTAAATTAAGCTCTGCTAAAGGTTTTCCCGTAAACGATAAATTTTCTCCTACTATAATTTCTGTTACCTCTCCGTCCCCGCCCAGCAGCAATGAGACCGATATTACTTTACCCCCTCTGATATACTTCAATATGTTGGAAGCCGTAATGTACACCGGATTAAATGCCGCATCTATGTCCAACTTATCTATGATTTTGATATAATTCTCTCTGCTGATTTTAGCTACGGCCCTCGATACGCCGGCTTGTTTCGCCATCAGTGCCATCAATAAATTCTGTTCATCATATCCCGTCAACCCGATAAATGCATCCATAAATTCTAAATTTTCTTCCTCCAGTAAATGTATATCAGTTCCATCCCCATGAATTATTAATACATTATCCAGTTTTTCATCAAGAACTTCACAGCGCGCCTTATCTTCTTCTAAAATAGTTACTGAAATGTCGGATTGTGAAAGTTGTTTCGCTAAATAAAAACTCACCTTCCCTCCTCCCAATATCATCACTTTCTCTATCTGTTTCCTCATTATGCCTATTTCTTCTTGAAATTTAGTATCCAGGTTCTCTATATCCGTACTTTTACCGATAACATGTATGATATCATTTTTTATAAGTTGTGTTGAACCGTCGGGAATTATAATTTCTCCACCCCTGGATACGGCAGTTATTAAAAAATTATCAAAATCCCTGAGGCCTTCAATTTTCTTTCCAACAAAACCTTCATTATGCCCTATATTAAAATCTAACATTGTCACTTTTCCCTTGGCAAAATCCCCTGTATAAAAACTAAAATTTTTTAGCAGATATTTTTCTATAACCTTGGCCGTTTCTAATTCAGGATTGATGATATAATCGATACCCAATTCAGTTTTTACAAAATCTAATTGTTGCATGTATTCCGGATTTCTTATTCTGGCTATTGTCTTTTTGCATCCAAGTTTTTTAGCTAATAGGCATATAACGGTGTTCGTTTCGTCTTCCTTGGTACATGCCACCATCAAATCACAATTCTTAACGCCTACTTCCTTCAATGTGTTTATATCTACACCACTGGCGGCAACGGTCAACACATCAAGATTTTCATTTATCTTATCTATTAAATTTGTATTACTGTCTATGAGTATCACATCTATATTCTCCGTGACCAATGATTCCGCTAATTTTTGGCCCAGTTTTCCCGCTCCCACTATTATAACCTTCATGTATTTTCACTCCTGAATTCGTAAAATATATAATAATTCAAATATAGTACTAAAAGCTTTGTTTGTCCATAGCTATTTTATCGGTTGATCAGGACAATTTCTTAGTCTGCGGCTTTAAAATTATATATAGGCACAATTCTATCGATAATGTCTACCGTGTCGCCGATATTTTCTATTATTTCATCCATGGGTTTATATGCAAATGCACACTCATCGATTGTGCTTCTATTTACGGATGTCGTATAGATTCCTTCCATTGTTTCCTTGAATTCATTCAAATTGAGCACTTTTTTGGCTTCGGTCCTGCTCATAACCCTTCCCGCACCATGGGGAGCGGAATAATTCCATTCCGCGTTGCCTTTTCCGATGCAAATGAGGCTGCCGTCACGCATATTTATCGGTATTATGAGTTTTTCACCAAGTTGAGCCGAAACCGCGCCTTTTCGCAATATCATATTTTCCGTATCTACATAATTATGAATAGTTGTGAATTGCTCAACCACTTCCAGTTTCATACCTCTTACTATTTCTTCGGCCATGGCCTGCCTGTTTAATTCTGCAAAATATTGAACAATTTTCATATCATGAATATAATCATCAAATAATTGCCCGGATACATACGCCAAATCTTTAGGTATATCTGTGACAACCCCGGATTTTTTCTTTTTTAGTTCTCTTTTTATATCCTTCTCCCGTCCCTGGGCTCTTAACTGTGCTACAAATTCGTCTATATCTTTTTTTGTATTTTTATTCAACGCATTATAGGCCTTTTTCTGATAGAGGCTTGCAACCTGATGCCCCAGATGCCTACTCCCGGAATGAATAACTATATATATATTCTCTTCGCTGTCTTTATTTGCTTCGATAAAATGATTACCCCCGCCTAATGTACCGATGCTCAATCTTGCTCTCTTGAGATTAACTTCTCTTCTGGATCTGAGTTGATTTAAATCAATGCTATCATTGAATTTATGTTCTTTATCCCTTATCTTAAATCCGCTGGGAATCCTGCTGTAAATTAATTTGTCCATTTTTTGCAACTCGATGTTCTTGTTTTTAATTTTTAAGACCTCCAGGCCGCAACCTATATCAACACCGACAAGATTAGGTACAATTTTATCTTCAATGGTCATGGTTGTTCCTATAGTGCAACCGATACCCACATGTACATCGGGCATTATTCTTATTTTACTTCCCTTTACAAACTCTTGATCCAATAATGTTTTAATCTGATTTATAACCTTGTTTTCCACATTATCGGTATAAATAATTGCACTATTATATTTGCCTTTTACCTTGATCATTCTATCTACCCTTTCATTCTTTTAATGCATATTATACGTCTTAATTCTTTTAATTGCAAGGTATACAAGTTTATGATAATATCAAATTATTATAAGAAAACAAACTTTAAGTTATCCTTTGAAAGCGAGGGCCTCTTATGAAAATTTGGTTTGTAAATCTGGATCATGTGACACAAGCACTTATAGCCACATTATTTACTTGGGCTGTAACAGCACTTGGAGCAGCATTGGTATTCTTTTTTAGGGAGATAAATAAA